>NZ_CATKPV010000050.1:0-84152 GCF_949768135.1 Bacillus sp. IT-79MI2
TGGTGCTACCCCATATATAACAGCCTATATATCATGCAAAAAAGAGGATACTATGTCCTCTTCTAATTATATAAAATGAATACAACTTTCTATTAAGTTGATAATCTTACTGCACAAGGCTTCACAATATTAAAGTGTCTGTCCATTATCAATTGTAAATATCTGTCCTGTAATAGATTCCTGAGTCAATTGAAAAAGAATCGCCTCCGCAATATCATCTGGTGTTGAAATTCTTTGAAGTGGTAAGTTCCCCGCAAGTTGGTACATCTTATCCTCATTACCTAACCACCATCTCGTATGAACTGCACCAGGAGAAATACTATTTACTCTGATGTCAGGTGCCAATGCAATAGCGAGCGACTTTGTCATTGTATGAATTGCTGATTTTGTTGCTGCATACGGTATAGATGATCCTAATCCAGTTATCCCTGCAACACTCCCCATATTCACAATGGCGCCCAATTTTTTCTCCTTCATATAAGGAACAACAGCTTTTATACAATGAAACATTCCTTTCACGTTTACGCTAAAAAGCGAATTCCAAACTTCATCAGTTACAGACTCTAAGTCATCCATTTGTATTTGGGCTGTTATACTCGCATTGTTCACCAAACAATCTACTGTTCCAAAAAAGTTAACAGTTTGAGATACCATCGCCTCTACTTCTTCTTTTTGTGCTACATTAGCTTTAACAGCGATTGCCGTACCTCCTTGCTGCTGAATTTCATCAACTGTTTCTAACGCTTCTGTTTCTGAACAACTATAATTAATCACAACTTTTGCTCCTACACTAACTAACTTCAAAGCAGTAGCCCTTCCGATACCCGTACAGCCACCTGTTATAATAACTACTTTATCTTTTATGTCCATTTTAAAATCTCCCCACTGTATCTGATTCCATTTCATTTTATCTTCGTTCATTTGAGGAGTATAATACTGAATAATGAAGCCGATATCATTTTAAATGATACCTAGTGGAGGGATCTATTCTTGGAAAGCCATGACTTATGGATTTTTAAACATGTTGCAGAACTACAATCAATATCTAGAGCTGCTGAGAAATTAGGATATGTACAACCGAATATAAGCCAGCGCATTAAAAATTTAGAAGATGAATTAGGCGTTAAAATATTTAAGCGTAATAACAGGGGTGTCACATTAACTGAACAAGGAAAAGTTTTATTAGATTATACAAATCAAATTATGTTTTTAATGAATGAAGCGAAATCAAAAATAAATCCCAAAAAGTGGAGAGAATCTTTAACACTTGGAGCATCTCAAACCATTTCTGCGGTGAAAGTTCCTCAGCTATTCTCCTTTTTTTTGGCATGCTATAAAAATATGGATGTGAAAATAAAAACTACTAATAACGCAAAGTTACAAGAAATGCTTTTGTATGGAGAACTTGATGGAATTTTTTTAAATGGTGCATATAATGAATCACAACTGGATACTGTGTACAGTTATTTTGAAAATATGATTCTCATTTCACCAAAAGATACTCTGCTCGAAAATCAAACTTTACTTGTGAACAGTGATTCAAATTGTATCTATAGAAAGACATTATTAGATTATTGTCATATGAATAGTTTTGATCAAAAAACGATACTGGAATTTGATTCACTTGAGTCTATTATGCAAGCTGCTCATGCTGGACTTGGAATTACGATCATACCTGCTAATGTTGCGTATAGCCGGACAAGGGCAGAAACAATTCATTATGAAGAAATACCTGAAACGGTCAAAATTGATTTTGTAATTAAACGTAGAAAACAACAACCGCAAGGCTTAAAGAAATTTATTCGCTTTTTAAGAGAGTTATAAGTGTAAAACAAAGCCCCTTTCAATTTCGAAAGGGGCTTTTCGAATTCTGCACTCTTTATTTATAACAATGATTCAATTAATTTTAGCAGTTGCTTTTTTGTCTGACTTAAATAATTTCTTTTTTTAGAAGAAATACATAATCCTATCGGCATTTGAGGATCAAATCCTTTAACCTTAAACAATATATTTCCTTCTTTTAAATTAGTCCCCTTAGGAATAATACCTATCATCTCTCCAAAAATCGTTTGTGGAATGAGATGTAGTGCACTACAATTATAGACCTTTTTAAAGGATACGTTATTTTCCGATAAAAAAGCATTCACAGATTGATAATAATAGCAACTATTCTCTCCTATTAAAATAGGATAATCAATGATATCTGATATTTCCACTGACTCTTTTTGTAATAACGGATGATGAGGATTATTAACAATAAATTGTATTTGTTCCTTACAAAGTGGGGTGAAGTTCACATTAGAAATATTTTTATTGTTTCCGCAAACTGCAAAATCAATTTTATTTTGGTCTACCATTTGTGATAAAAGTGCTGTATTCCCTACAACAAAATCACAATGTATATATGGTTTCTCCGCATTTAAATATTTTAATAGTGGAGGAATCAATTTTTCTGCAATCGAGTCTAATAGACCAATTCTTACCGTTCCCTTCTCCTCATTGCTTATACGCTGCGCCTGAGATATTGAATACTCCCAATGCATTAGCAAATGATCCACTTCTTCTGCAAATAATGCTCCTTCATCCGTTAACCTGGCATCCCACCCTCGCTCGAACAAAAGAAAACCAAGTTCCTTCTCTAGCTTTTTTATATGTGTTGTTACAGTTGACTGAGCATAGTTTAACTTTTTGGCTGCAAGTGAGAAAGTCCCTTCCTGAGTAATCATTTTGAACGTTTTCAACTCTTTTATTTCCATTTTTACACCTGATCTCTATCGGCATTATTGATAATTATATGATAATTTTTCAATTATCAAAATTAAAATTGTAGGAGTAAAATAAATCCATACGAAAGGGAGTGAAGAAGAAATGCCGTTTGTTACTGTTTATTATCCAGAAAATCAATTGAATAAAGAAAAGTTTAAAAAAGTAAGTAATGGTATTCACCTTGCATTAATGGAACATTTTCAGATTCCAAAAGATGATTACTTTCACATGTTTTTACCCTATCCATCTCATCAATTTTTTTACAATCCATATTATCTCTTAGAGGAGGAGAAAAAAAGAACAGATACAATGATACATGTTTCTATTACATGTGGACCAGGAAGAACAATACAGCAAAAAAGAAATTTGTATCAATCAATCTCAGAAGCTTTTTATAACCATTTAAACATCTCTACAACTAATATTTTTATTACACTAAACGAGACATCTGCTGAAAACTGGTCATTTGGTCAAGGAATAGCTCAAATGGTTACAATGAAGGAGGCAAAAGAATCATGAATGACCGTATCGAACTCAATGTTTCACAGAAAATGAGAGATACTGCTCCCGATTTTGTTGATTATAGTGAAAACGTATTATTCGAAAAAGTATGGAGAGACCCTACTTTAACATCAAAAGAAAGAAGTTTCATTACACTTTCTGCTTTAATTAGTATTGGTAATACAGAACAGCTGCCATTTCATCTACAATTAGCCGAAAAAAACGGAATGACTCAGCAAGAAATTGTTGCTTTAATCACACATCTAGCCTTTTATGTTGGATGGCCGAAAGCAGCTGCAGCACTAAATGTAATACTCAACTAAAATCGAATACAAAACTCAAAAAATACTGTAAAATAATATGGTATATTTTTCAAAAGGTGGGGGATAACCAATGAATTACCATATTAGAGTAAGAGCTGGAGCAGTTATTATCGAAAATGATTCAATCCTCTTAATTGAATTTCATGACGAAAATGGCCTTCATTATAATTTACCAGCAGGTGGAGTTGGACCAAATGAAACAGTTATAGACGCTGTACAAAGGGAAGCAAAAGAAGAAGCATCAATTGATGTAGAAGTCGGTTCATTGGCATTTGCTTATGAATATGCGCCACATCTAAACGATAATAAATATGGCCCGACTCATTCTTTACATCTCATGTTTGAATGTAAAATAAAGAATGGTTCTACCCCAAAAATGCCTGCTAATCCCGATCCAAATCAAATGGATGTAAAATGGGTACCGCTATCTGATTTACATAATATTATTCTATATCCAAATATAAGAGATCATATTATTCATTATGCAAAACATAAAAGAAATATAGATATGATTGAAGAGCATGCCCTAGAAGAGTATCCTACAGCTATTAACTGAAGGGAATGACATACATGAAAATTAGAAATTCAGTTAAAGCCATACTTATACACGAAGATACATTATTAGTAACGACTTATGAAGATGAAGACGGCACATATCACCTGCTCCCTGGTGGTGGGCAAGAGATTGGTGAAACGCTAGATAAAACTTTGAAAAGAGAATGTCTTGAAGAAACGAGGATTGAAGTAAAAGAAGGTGACCTCTTATTTATAAGAGAATGTTTTATGGATCCTGAAGTACACAGAGTTGAATTTATGTATTCATGTACACCTGTCTCCTTTACAAATGTAAATTCCAAAACCCTACATATGGACAGCAAACAAACAGGTATTTCCTGGTTACCAATAGATGACTTGCTACGTTATCCTCTGTTTCCTATTGGCATCAGGAAGCTTATTCAAGACTTTCATGCTGGTAATCAGTCAAGTCCTGTTTATATTGGTGAGATCGAATAAATGCTTTCATCTAAAGAATTTCTAAAGATTATTTTTATCCTACACCAATGAAAGTAGCTGAAGGGATATTAGACTAGAAAAAGATTTCATGGCTCTTAGATGAAAAGAATTATGGATTAGATGAGATTATCCCTCACATTTTACCTAAAATTCTCGATAGCTCTAAAAATTTTATCAGCGCAAAATCAAATATATCAGCGATTTTTTGAATATATCAGCGTTTCGACAAAGGATATCGCCCCTCCGACAAGCAACGACAAAAAAACAGGAGCTACCAAGCTCCTGTTTCATTATTGCGCAATTAATTCCGTCTCATCTACTTTTTCCAAATAAGACAACACATGCTTTACAGCCGCCTCCCCTTGATCAATACAATCAGGAAGACCGGATCCAGCATAAGAGCTACCAGCTAAATAAACACCTGGCAATTCTTTATCCATAAATGTTGTTAACTTCTTCATTCGCTCTTTATGCCCCACTGTATATTGCGGCATTGCATCTTTCCAGCGGCTTACAACAGTAAAGTCTGGATCTGCCTTAATATCCATTGTTTTTTGCAAATCTTCTAATATAAATTGAACAATTTCTTCATCTGTTTGCTCTACGATTGCTTCATCACCAGGACGCCCAACGTAACAACGAAGAAGAACTTTTCCTTCTGGTGTTGTATGCGGCCACTTCTTATGTGTCCACGTACATGCTGTAATAGAAAAATCACTATTTCGAGATACAACGAAGCCCGTACCATTAATATCACGCTTGATTGCTTCTTTCGGAAAAGCGAGTGCAACATTCGCAACCGATGTTGATGGAATATTGCGGAAGAAGCGGAACTCTTTATACTGTGCAAACATAGATGGCAATACTTTATGAGACGCAGCAACAACGATGGAATCCGCCTCAATTTCTTTTCCATTACTTAATGTAATATGATAACCATCACCCATTTTTGCAACTTTTTCAATGCGAGTACCCTTCACAACAGTTCCATCTTCTAGCTGCTCTTCTATTTTTTCTACAATGGATTGTAAGCCTGTTTTTAATGTTAAAAAGATCCCTTTCGGCTTTACATCTTTTATTTTCTTCGGAGCCAACGTACGCATACCTAGTGAAATACTACGATATTTTTGCTCCACTTGATAAAATTGTGGGAACGTGGCCATTAAACTCATTTGATCAATATCCCCCGCATAAATTCCAGATAACAATGGTTCGATTAAGTTTTCAACCACTTCATTTCCTAGACGACGACGGAAAAATTGACCAAGTGATTGATCGGAAACAGGTTTTGAACGTGGCAATACAAAATCAAAACCTGCTCTTACTTTACCAATCGGAGAGAACAATCCTGAAAATAGAAACGGGGTAACTTGCGTTGGAATTCCCATCATAGATCCGCGCGGCATCTTATGTAATCGATTGTTCACGAGAACAAATGATTGACCAGTTGCATTGTTTACAAGCTCATCTCCAAGTTCGAGTTCTCTTGCTAGTCTAGCTGCACTCTCTTTTCTTTCTAAGAAAGAATCTGGACCACGCTCAATTGTAAATCCACCTTTTCGAACGGTTTGAATTTTCCCTCCAAGTTTACCCGATGCTTCTATTAACAATGTATCAATCGGCAATCCTTTTTCGCGAATTTCTTTTTGTAAGTAATACGCTGTTGTTAAACCTGTAATTCCACCACCGATGATAACAACTTTCTTCTTCAAAACGGCCCCTCCTTTCCCAAGGTATTACGAAACATCCATTTGTTTCTTTAACACTACATCTGCTAAACAAGAAATAAATGAATCTGATGCATTTGGCATTTCTGGACGATAATACTTTGCTCCAATTTCTTCTGTAACGATTTTGCATTCAATATCATTGTCATATAACACTTCTAAATGTTCAGCTACAAATCCAACCGGTGCATATACAAATGAAGTGTAGTTATACTTTTCATGTAGCTCTCTCGTTAAATCTTGTACATCTGGCCCAATCCATGGGTCCGGTGTATTTCCCGCACTTTGCCAGCCGACCGCATAATTCGGAACCTCTGCACCGCGTGCGATATAATCAGCTGTTTCGTTTAACTGTTCTGGATAAGGATCACCTAAAGCGATGATTTTTTCTGGCAAACTATGCGCAGATACAATTAAAACCGCCTTTTCACGTTCTTCTTCTGTCATACTGCTATATACTTTTTTCACTTCATCTACCCAGTACTGGATAAACTTCGGCTCTTTATACCAGCTATCGATACCATGAATTGTTAAGTTTCCAAGCTTATTTGCTTCTTCTTGCGCTCGGCCGACATATGATTTTACGCTGAACGTAGAATAGTGCGGAGCAAGAACAAGGGCAATTGCCTCTTCAATCCCATCGTTATGCATAGCTTGTACAGCATCCTCAATGAAAGGTTCAATATGTTTTAAACCAAGATACATGTGGAATTCTACGTTATCCTGCATTTCGTTTAAACGTTTTTCTAACTTTTTCGCTTGTTCTAATGTAATAGTAGCTAAAGGAGAAATACCACCAATTGCACAGTAACGTTCTGTTAGATCCTCTAACATTTCCGGACTTGGCTTTCTGCCTCTACGAATATGTGTATAGTAACGTTCAATATCTTCTTCTTTATACGGTGTTCCGTATGCCATTACAAGCAAACCAATTTTCTTTTTCATACACGTATTCTCCTTTACTTCGCTAACTGTGCTTTCGAATAATCATGAATAAACGTCGTCAAGCGTTTTAATGTATCTGGATTTACTTCTGGGAATACACCGTGACCTAAGTTAAATACATAACCAGGCTGCTTCATTCCTTGATCTAAAATTGTTTTTACATGCTCCTCGATAACGTCCCATGGTGCAAGTAAGAATGAAGGATCCATATTGCCTTGTACTGCTTTATGAATGCCGCGCCCGCGCGCTTCTTCAATTGACAGGCGCCAATCAAGTCCGACTACATCAAGAGATAAGTCATTCCATTCATTTGCTAAATGTCCTGCTCCAACGCCGTGCATAATCATCGGAACGCCCATCGTGCGAACTTCCGTGAAAATACGCTCCATTGCAGGTTTAATAAACAAACGATAATCTGCTACATTCACTGTTCCAACCCAAGAATCAAAGACTTGTACTGCTTTTGCCCCTGCTTTGATCTGTGCCTTCAAATATGTAACTACCATATCTGCAAGCTTATCCATTAAAGCAAACCAAGCTTTCGGTTCTGCATACATAAACGCCTTCGTTTTGTGGTAATTACGAGAAGGTCCGCCTTCGATCATATAACTTGCTAATGTAAATGGCGCCCCTGAAAAGCCAATTAGCGGAACATCTAACATCTCGTTTGTTAATAAACGAATTGTATCTAATATGTATGGAACATCCTCTTCCGGATGAATTTCACCAAGTTTTTCTACGTCCTGTAAAGAACGAATTGGGTTATCAATAACCGGTCCAATCCCAGATTTAATTTCAACATCAACGCCGATTGCTGGAAGTGGTGACATAATATCTTTATAAAGAATCGCTGCGTCTACATTATATTGATCAACTGGAAGCTTTGTAACATATGCACATAACTCCGGATTGTGTGTAATTTCAAATAAAGAATACTTCTCTTTTATCTTTCTATACTCAGGTTGTGAACGCCCTGCTTGTCGCATATACCATGCTGGTATATATTCTGTTTGTTCCCCCATACATGCTTTTAAAAATGTCTCATTTATATTTCTTACCAAGACCCTTGCTCCCTTCCTTACCTATACGAACCCTATCCTATTATTTATCTTTTTTTACTATACAGCTTGTAAAAACAAAATGCATAGCATTATGTACGTTGTTCATGAAATTGACACAAACGTTCGTAAAACCGCTTACTATTTTCACAACATTCTTATTATATCACAAGCAAAAATTACGGTTTAGCTACTTTTGTCTTTTCTCCTTCTCGATTTGTTTGTGGATTGTACGGAACTACATAAAAGCTTGGTTTAGAGAATATGTTAATAAACTTTTCCTCATACTCACCAATCCCTTTTACCGTTCCAACGTGAATATGCTTCCCTTGTTCTACTTTATAGATTCTATATACAACCCGTTTATCGGGAAGTGGAGTCCAGTGTAATTTTGCAGTAAACAAGCTAAATGGACTAAAAGATAACTGTGCTTCCACGTTCTCAATTTTACTTAGGCGGATTGGTTTTCCAATTGTTTCGACATCTTTTGGCCGCTTGAAATTTGAATTATCTTGTACATTTGCCTTCGTTAAAATCTTTTTAAATAATTCTGTTGCAGATAGCTTTCCATCATAAAGTTGGTGTTCTTTATCCGTACGATCATACCCAATCCATACCGCGCCTACTAAACTTGGAGTATATCCAACAAACCAAATATCCCTAGCGCCTTCACTTTGATTAGGAAGTGACGTTGTACCCGTTTTCCCAGCTAATGCACCGTTATATACTCCTGCTCTCGCTGTCCCCTCCTTTACAACCCCTTCTAACATTTTTGTCATATACCATGCTGTTTGTTTTGAAAAAACTTTCGTTTCGTTTTTAGGTGATTCTCCAATCACCTTTCCGTGTCGATCGAGTACCTGTTCAATAACATGCGGCTCAATAATTTTTCCATTCGCTAAGAACGCACGGTACATCTTTACAAGTTCAAATGGAGAGACCCCTTCTTTAAGTCCGCCAAGTGCCGTACTTAAACCAGATTCTGCAATATGAATATTTCCCTTCTCTAAATATTGCTTCCCTTGCTCTACACCCATTTCATGTAATAAAGATACAGCCGGTACATTCCCCGATTCTAAGAGTGCATCATACATCGTTACTTCTTTTGAATACCTATGATTATAATTTCGTGGTTCATACCCTTCAAAAGATGTTTGCTCATTTGTTAATAAAGAATACGGATTATATTTTTTCGTTTCCAGCGCTGGTGCATACACAATGAGCGGCTTTAAAACAGACCCTGGCTGTCTTTTCGCAAACACTCTATTAAATCCTCTTGGGACATACTCTCTTCCACCAATTGCGGCTTTAATTCCTCCAGTTGCATTATCCATTAATAAAAAAGCACCTTGTGCCCCGTTTTCTTTACCTGGAAAATTTCGTGCATCTTGAAATTGATCATAAGCTACTTTTTGAATTTTTTCATCCATAGATACAATAAATGTATATCCTCCGCGAAGCACTTCTTGATGTGACAAACCATATAAGCGTGCTGCTTCATCTACAACCATATCCACATACGGTATATAAGCAAGTTCTCGCTCATCTAAACTTTTATAAAGAGCAATTGTCTTTCCTTGGTAACGAACACTCTCCTCAGCTGATAAGTATCCTTGTTTATGCATAAGAGATAAAACTAAATCACGGCGCTCTTTGTTCTTTTCTGGATATAAAAAGGGAGAATATCCATTCGGTGCTTTCGGAAGACCTGCAAGCATCGCCCCTTCTTCAACTGTTAATTTTTCTACATCTTTATTAAAATACAATTTCGCCGCTGCTTGAATCCCGTAAGCACCATGACCAAAATAAATATGATTCATATACATTTCAAGAAGCTGTTGCTTCGTATATTTATGTTCCAATTGAAGAGCGATTGCCACTTCTTTTAATTTACGTGTAAATGTTTTTTCATGAGTTAAAAAAACATTTTTAACTAACTGCTGCGTAATTGTACTACCGCCTTCCACTTTCTCTCCTGCTAAAATGTCTTTATACAACGCGCGAAAAACAGAAGGATAATCGATTCCATAATGTTCATAAAATCTAGCATCTTCTACAGCTATAAACGCCTCTGCTACATGTTTAGGAATTCGCTCAATTGGTACAAGTTCTCTATTTTCTACATATAACTTCGTAATTTCTTTTCCTCGCTGATCAACGATACGTGATGAAGAGTGGAAAACAAGCCGTTTTTCATCCATTATATAACCACCAGCTAACACAATCAGTTTATAGAATACAATCGCAACTACAAACACTGCTACGCCGCCCATTAGGCTCCACTTTATTTTCTTCATACATCGTCCTTCTTTCCAAATGATGGTATGTTTATTATTTGAAAAACGACTATCTTTATGTATATAATCTTCGAAGTTTTTTGTAAGAGTTGCTATAATGAAATTAAACTCATAAAGGGGGCATTACAATGAAAGCAATTATTTCATACGCAACACCTCTAGAACAACCACATTTCACTGCAAAGAATGATGAGAAAGATATGTTTTATAAAGAAAATACCGAAGAAACTGTAGAAGGATCACTTCAATATGACGTGCTAGATGCTGTCGGGGAATTTAAAGGACAACCTGGCTATATTGTGTGTAACAACATTTCTGTTACGGATGAAGGCCGTCCTGTTTTTGAAAATCGTTTTAAAAACCGTGCAGGCCTTATTGAAAACGAACCTGGTTTCCAAGCAATCCGCGTTCTTCGCCCATTAAGTAACGATACATATGTCATTATGACAATGTGGGAAAATGAACAAAACTTTAAAGATTGGACAGAGTCACGTTCTTTCGAAAATGCACATAAAAAACGCCCTGCACAAACAAATGCAGAGCCGCAAAAGAGCATTTTTTCAAGACCTTCTTTTGTGACTACTTTTGATGTGTTAGCTTAAACAAAAAAGCTGTAACTCCGATTGAGGAGAAGCTACAGCTTTTTTCTCTGTCTTCCACGAACTCATCGCCCTTTTATCTTGAAATACTTTCCACTTCATTTCTACCACAGTAACTACATTGACCTCGTCTACGATAATAATAAGCGATAGAAGCAAGACCTAGCGCTATCCCCCAGAGAATCCATAAAAGCATTGGCCCTATTGAACCCCAAATGTGACTCAGCAACATATTATCTGTAGACACGAGGTGAAGTGTAACCGCGATAAAAGCGAAAGTAAAGGTGAAGCCAGCAGCGGTTACAGCAATCGCTACACACGATGCTGGAATCACCGCCAGCAGGATTGGCACCCTTTTACCGTTAACGAATGGGAACCATCGCGGGAAGGTTTCACCCCATTTCTGGATCAAACCCAGCGTAAGAATACTACCGGCGATACATATTGATCCGAAAGCCCATTCAGTAATATGATGCGCTGGGTTAACATTTGAAAATTCCTGCAAAAACTTCGCGTCAATTCCTAGCGGGATTTTCAATGCCCAAGCATAGCGCGTAATTGCGTATGGAATAGGAGCAAGAGCCGCAAGATAGGTAATCCATCGACTCCATCGCATGAGAAGAGATGTTTTCCCGTCCGCTTTCCTTCCGCAATATTCACATGCATGGCGTATTTTTCTTCGATAAGCTACAGCGAAAAACCCCCAAGATATTCCTCCTAGAACACATATAATTTGATTGAGCATCAGCCAGTCAAATTTAAATTTTAATAA
The DNA here is from genome assembly GCF_949768135.1 of Bacillus sp. IT-79MI2. Classification (NCBI taxonomy): domain Bacteria; kingdom Bacillati; phylum Bacillota; class Bacilli; order Caryophanales; family Bacillaceae; genus Bacillus; species Bacillus sp. IT-79MI2. The sequence goes on from NZ_CATKPV010000050.1 coordinate 12,003, forward strand.
AAAAGCATAAGCCATGGCCGCAATCAGACTGGCATCCGGTACAAAGAGGAGTAAAGCAGCCGCCCACCCCCAGGCATAAATGAGGATAAGCCGCTGTTGGAAAGTCTTTTCCACTGGCTTCCTCATTGAAAATCCAACCAATATACCTATCAGACAAAGAACAACAAATATGATACCTCCAACCTGGGACGGAAGATAAGTAACCTTTCCAGCAAACAAATCCATACCATCTTCATTCTTAAAAGGATACCCCTCTCCTCCAAGCAACCAGTAAAGATGCATCGATCCATAAAGAGCTGACCAAGCAATGGCTATATACCCAATCCAAGATGGCCATCGCTTTAGGCTCATTCCTTCTCTTTTCTTTGGTGAAGGCAATGCAGAATTTGTATCCATGTTAGATTTGTCAATGGAAGTCTTTGAATCCACTCAAAAAACACCCTTTCCTATTATTTTCTTGAGACTGATCTACCCCGTTTTTTTGTATACACATGCATCCAAATTTGACACTAACCTGCTCACAGCCCATTTCTTTTTTAACTCTCATAAAAAATCACCTCGATATCCATTGTATTGAGCGAATGGAAAATCGAGGTGACCTCAGGTTTAAATCTAGTTTAATTTTTGCCTTAAATAATGCCATGTACCTTGCGGAGAACTGGATACCTCCCAAAAAACATCCATTTCCCTGGTCATGAGCGAAACGATGGATAGCCCGATGCCCGCTCCTTTTGCTTCTGAGTGGTGCTCCATTCCCCGCCCTTTATCTCTGATGACCATAAATAAGTCGCCGTCACGATCAATTGTTTCTACACAAATATATCCGCCAGACCTGGCATGCCTAATGACATTTTGAAACAGGTTATCGAATATACTGCGCAGCCAGAGAGGATCCACCTGCCAAATCAATGAACAGTCAGCCAAATGGACATTCACTTCAAAACCTTCTTTCTCAAAAACCGGATACCACTCGGCGACAGCATTACGTAACTCTTCAATCACATCTATGTTTGTCTTCTCTAATGGATACTTTCCAGCTGAAAGTAATGTGTAAGTAAGAAGATTTTCAAGTAATTTTCCAACATCATTTAGTTTGTTGACGATAATTTGTACCGATGCGGTTGCTTTTAAGGATGAGGGGTTATTCTGAATAGAGTAGGCATGCTGTCTAATAACGGTTAAAGGCGTCCGTAAATCGTGAGAGATATTCGCAATCAATTGTTTTCGTAGATACTCTTCTTCCTTCTCGCGCTTCCGGCTGTCTTTTAACTGATCGATCATCCTGTTAAAGGCTTTTTCCAATTGTCCAATCTCATCACTGTTATTGACTGTAACCTTATCAGGTATTCCATCATTTACGGTATCTGACATTGCGCTTTGAAGTTGTACAAGTCTTTTGCGAATACCTAAAAAAAATAGCAAAGATACCACTACAATCGAAACACCTACGACAAAAATAATAAGGATTAAAAAGAGATCTCCATTTACTGGCTGAATCGCAAGCGTCGTAATAGATTTTTGGATATGAAATACCATAAATCCTTGTTCACCATCTTTACCAATCGTAGCTGTCACAGTGAATATATCTTGTTGCTTTTTCCTATCGAGATAGTTGATGAGGTTCAAAGGTGTCCATTGATCAGGAATCTCTACGATACGCTGATTGATCACATGGGTTTTCCCCGCCTTGTCGACCCAAAACAGCTCAGCTTTCGGATAATGTCCTTGTATCTTACCGAGCTTTTCATTGATTGTATTCTCATTAGCTTCATTTAGTTGTTCAGCTTCATGTTCCCACATTTTTTCTATTTCCAGTGGCTCATGTATCGTATCTTGTTTAAGCAAAATGTCAGGTAAATAATAGATTGCTGGCAAAATAGGCCACATGAATAAAGAGGCAAGGATCAATAATAAATATTTGGTAACGAGCGATCTTCGAATATTCATAACTTCAACCGATACCCGATGCCGCGAATCGTCTCGATAATCTGAGGATGACTGGGATCAATCTCTATTTTTTCACGCAAATGACGAATGTGGACCATAAGAGTCCGATCCCCTTTTATATAGGAATCTTCCCACACAGCTTCATATATTTGCTTTTGAGTCAAAATCTGATTTGGATGATTGAAGAGAAACATAAAGATATGAAACTGTTTACCAGTTAAGACAATCTCTTTATTCGTTTGTGAACTCAAAATACGGTTGGCTTTCCGATCAATACTTAAATGGTTCAACTGTATATGATCCAGAGAAACCACACCGAATCGCCTTAAGAGAACATGAATGCGGGCCTCAAGTTCATCAGGATGGTACGGCTTCGTCATATAATCATCTGCAAAAGCAAGCCCTTGCAGTTTATCTTCTATTGAAGCTCTCGCTGTGAGCATCATAATTGGTATTTCAGGGAACTTTTGCTTCATTCGCTGTCCAACCGTATAACCATCAAGCCCCGGAAGCATAATGTCCATAATAACAACGTCCGTTTGTTCCATGTATTCAAATGCATGATGGCCAGACTTCAACCAAATCACTTTATATCCCCGTTCAGTAAAAAACTCACTTACCCATAATCCAATTTCTTTATCATCTTCTATATGTAAAATTGTTAATCCCATCACATTTCTCTCCTCTACAATAAATCTTCACACATTTATTGAGGTTCCCTAACCACAACATATGCTTATAAGTGTCTATTTTTAACTAGATAACGTGAAACTTTAATCAGTGAGGGGCTTCTTTACGGGCAGTTAATGCAAGGGAAAAGAGGTGCTGTTTTCTATCATTTATATTCATCTAATTTGGTTGTCTCTAATTATAATCGCCTGCACTGAACTTCTAATTTCCACCTATCTCTTCCCCCTTTTACAATACTTGCGTCAAAAGCACTTCTATCTTAAAAATGACCATAAAATACATGCAATAACATACAAGAAACCCGAATAATAGAATTTTTGAATTATCCACTACCCGGGTTATATATCTAACTTTCTTTTTTATTTTTACTTATACCATTCATGAATACGGGCTACATCCTCTTCACGCACATGCTTTAATTCATAATGACGTCCCGCAGCACTGCAGGCTACTGCTACAATATACGTATACAACCTATCTTTCCGCTGAAAATACGATTGTTTTTTTGTCATTGCTTGTACATGTCTTCTTTTCACGAATCCTGTATACTTTGCAATGCCCCTGTACACAAGCGTTAACTGATCAGATTTTATCGCATATCCACCAGTTTTATACTTTCCATATCCAAGAATTATAAATGATAAAAATAATGGTACTAATACAAATAAAGCACTATATTGCTGAAAATATACACTCGCTCCTATGATTGGTACCAATGTAATCACAAAAGTAATCCAGCTCATAATCAAGTAGCGACGCAGCGCTGCTTTTGGCAAATGGACAAATTCCTCTTCCATTTCATATGGTAATTGTAAATATGTCAGCAATTGCTGCACATCCTTTTTCTTCATGAGCGGATGCAATATGACATTCATATTATCAGTTTCAATACTTTGAATAACTTCCACTTCAATGGAACAATACCCAAACGGTTGACGAAGGATTCCTTCTTTCATTGTCAATGCCTGAATCCGGTGCAGTTTTAACACAATCTCTTTCTTTTCCAGTAGCCCTTGTGAAATACGAATTTCATTTCCACTTCTCTGCACTGTAAAGTTCGCATGTTTTAAAGCATAGCCAATTGTAGAAATGACCCATGAGATTACAATTAAAATAGCGCCCATATATAACCAATCATATACTCCATTGTCTTTCACATACGTTTCTACTTTTTCTATGAACCATTTTGGAAGAACGTTATCAAACTGTGTATAAAGGACAAACAATCCTGAAAATAACAAGCCAAACTGACCAGATGTAATAGCTGCTAGCAAAATTTCTTTTGGCGTTAACTGATAGACTGTTGTATTTGTTTCTGGTAGCAAGCTTTCCTCTTCTTTTAAAGGTTTCTCGTCTTTTACTTTATTTAATAAGGCGATTAATTCTTTCGCTTGCTCTTCCTTAATGCCAGCTAACGTCACCTCCGGATCCTTTCCGCCACCAGCCGTTTCAATTTTGAGCTTCGTTAACCCAAATAACTGATAGATGATATTGGAAGCTGTACTAATTGTTTGCACACGCTCTTTATTTAAATAGCTTTCTTTTTTGACAAATACCCCGTGTTTTATATGTAAAATATTATTTTCAATCCAATGCACTTTAAAGTACCATTTCACAAACGAAAATATGGCCAAAATCAACAAGAAGCCTAAAATGAAAATGGGAAATAAGTACCAAGGCTCTACTTCATCTTTAGGACCAAATAAAACAATGATAATAAGGGGAAATAAACTAGAAATCCTTATATCAAATAATATAGTAATCGGATGTTGCCTCTTATACATCCTTATCACTCACTTTCGCAAGTTCCCCAATTTGTCGTTTCAACTGTTCTGCCTCTCTCTTTGTTAGTCCTGGAATACTATGAGAAGTCGCTGCCGTTGAAATTTGTAATTCTGCTAGTTCATATTTTCTCATAATCGGCCCTTGTTCAATCGTCACATGCTGAACGCGAATCATTGGAACTAACACACGCTTTACAACGAACATTCCTTTTTGAATTTCAATCTCTTCTTCATCTAATCGATAGCTATAATAACACTGACGTAGTTTCGGAAAGATAAAATAGTCTAGTGGCGTATATATAATCGTGGCAACGACCAATATACCGAACAACCAACCCCACCAATTAAACTTGATCATAAAAAAGAGATACGCAAGAACAATACTTACAAGTACTCCCGCACCAATCAAAGCATGGATCTTCCACACTTTGACCATATTAGGATGAATTTCATTTTCTAACGGCTGCATTTTATCACTCCAAATATACAATTCTATTAAATATATATACTTTGCAATATGCCATAATCATACAATACAAAACAAGGTAAAATAAACATTTTTTGTGAAAATAAAGCTTGTTATTTTCTGAATATGTAGAATACAACCAACAATAGATTTTACGTATTTTACTTTTCCAGTCATTGAAAATTCCCCTGGATTTGAGTCAATATATTTATGATAGGACTGAACCTTTTAACAACGTTAACTTTGAAAATTTAAGTTCTGTTTTTGGGATTATACAAGAAATAATTAGCGAAAATAATGAATAACAATTAAATTTATACCTAACATTCAAAACAACAAATGAGATATTTAATACAAGATAACTCATTTGTTGTTTACTAAAAAATGAAAGTAAACTTTTAAAAATAGATAAAAATAATTTGTTATCCATATCATCCGTAAACATAAAGTGAAACTTGAATCAGTGGGGGTTTTCTTCATCCCACACTGATTATTAGCCTTCACCAATCGGGCTTTTACGGGCAGTTTATCTCCCACCTAACTTCTTTGTTTTCACCGAATTTTGAGGTGGGAGTATTACTGCCCGCGAATAGCGGGATAAATAAAGAGATTAGAGCATCCGTGAACAAAAAAAGAGAAGAAAACAACGTTCCCTCTCTATAGCTTTCTTTATTAGTGTCAGTAATTTAATTGATTCTAATAAAATGCAGTTTACTACTCCTTAATATAAAAATCCTTTGTTTTTACAAATAATACTCAAACATTTTTGCAACCTTTTCTTTCATTTTTTCTTTTATAGATAATTGATTGACGTCAGAGGATGTTACTCGCTTTGAATTTTGTAAGTCTACATTAATGACTGGCTTTATTTTAGAAATATAGACAGGGTCATGGATATAACAGTTCATTTCTTCATTTAAATGAAACGAGCGCGAATCAAAATTCACGGTCCCAACCATCAATACGTTTTCATCAATCAAGAATGCTTTACCGTGTAACACTCCCTTTTTATAACCATATACTTCTATTCCCTGTTTTAATGCTTTTCGGATATATGGATACGCTGCTTCTTTAACTAACAGTGCATCCGAATGAGGTGAGAACAGAATTTTCACACGAACTCCCCTCTTTCTTGCATCTACTAATGCGTTCCAAATAGTTCTGTCTTTTGGTATAAAATAAGGTGTTACTATAATGATGGACTCTTTTGCTTGTTGAAACAGCATTGCATAATCTTGTCCAAGTTTTTCTCCGCTGTAATATGCAGTAAATCGATGCGAGGTTGTTCCCTTTTCCTTTGTCGCACTGTGTATCGGAATCGGTTTCTCTGAGTTTTTTTTCCAGTCTAACACAAATTGGTGTTCTAGATCTTGAACTCCTTCTCCTCGTATTTGAAGGTGATAATCTCTCCAGTGACCGAGTTTTGCTTTTTCTCCTAAATACTTCTTGCCAATATTAAATCCGCCAATGTACCCAATCCTTCCATCAATAACTGAAATACGGCGATGATTCCGATGATCCAAAGAAGCAGAAAGATAAGGAAAAGCGGGCTTATTGTAATACGTAAAATGCACTCCTTTTTTAACTAATAATTCTCTTTCCTTTTTCTTTAGTAAAATTCCTCCTAGCCTATCCACTGCATAATATACTTCTACACCTTCCTGACTTTTTTGCCTCAATAAATCTAGAAACTGATGACTTACTTTATCATCGGCAATAGAGAAGAAGCTAATATGCACGTAATGTTTTGCTTTCTTTATATCTGAGAATAATTGATTGTTTAACTGTTTCCCATCTGTATACATAGTAATATCACTTTGACGAATAGGGTATTGGCTAGGCTGCTGGTCAAATCTCCCACTTTTTTCAGCTGCTGTTCTGTCAATTTCATCCCAAACAAACAAAACAAAACATACGCCGATAAATACAAAGAGGAGCACTCGGAAAATTTTCCCTATCTTTTTCAGCATATCTAATCTCCTTTATATATTATCGTTTTTTTCTGTTAGTTTTTGTTATCAGGACAAAATTATTCCATAGCCATCCATGAAGCTAGTCTTTACCATAGAACATGTAAGTAAATTACGTTCTTACATGTTAGATTTTCTTATGAATTTTCTATTCACGTCAAGTTAACATACCCCCACTTATTGGTATTCAATTAAAACAAATACTACTCAACCGTCTATAATTCCCATATAATTGAAATACCCTATGTATAGAGGTGAAATTATGGATTCTTCTTCGTTTTACTCTATTGTGATCATAATTGCTGCGTTGGTCTTATGGCGTAGAATTAGGGCAATGCATCGTCCGATTAAAGGAAACGGAACCCGTCTCCTCTTGCCCATACTATTTTTGTTATTACCCTGCATTCCCATCATCTTAAATCCAAAAGCACATGCCACTGGCTGGGAATGGATTTGTGCAGTTATCTTTGGGTTCCTTTTGTCAATTCCACTTATTTGGACTACTAACTATGAACTCCGATCCGATCTGCATATTTATGCTGTAAGAAACAAGAGCTTTATCATTACCTTTCTCACCATACTTATTATCCGATTTTTACTTCGTGATTATTTAAAATGGCTAGGTCCAGAAACAGAAGCGGCACTATTTATGACTGTAGCGCTGGGATATATCTTACCTTGGAGAATTATCTCTTTCATCAAATTTCGTCAACTATACAAAAGTCGAATCCAAACTAGCGACAACATTGACTTCCGATAACACCACTTATCAGCAGTCAATGTATCTCGAAACCTATAAACCCATAAACCCATAAACCTATAAACCTATAAACCTATAAACCTATAAACCTATAAACCTATAAACCTATAAACCTATAAACCTATAAACCTATAAACCTATAAAGATTCTACTCTTACAAACACAATTAACACAGTTCAAACAAATTGAACTGCGCTACTAAAGTTGTTTAATATTGTTTAACCTAATCCCATTTTGAACAATCGAATTACAGCATTTTATATATTTCAATTAAGTTATCGTCAGGGTCACGAAAATGTGCAACACGCGCTCGCCATTCCTCACGATCATGCGGTTCATTAACAAATTCAATTCCTTTTTCTTTGAAACGGTTATAAGTCTGATCGACATCTTCAACTTCAAATTGAAGCAAGAATTTTGATTGAGACTCAGCTTCTAACGGCTTATTTCCTTCTTCGACCAATTCGGCCATCACGTTTCGAGATACAAGCTCAATTTTCGTTTCTCCATTATTGAAAAGCGCATATTCCATGTCTTCCTCATACCAACTCACTGGAAATTCCAATAGATCTCTGTAAAACACGGCACTTTTCTTAAAATTTTTGACCAAAAGTCTTATTTGCAACAACTTCAAATCAATCATCTCCTGAAAAATATTATCGAAAAGCTAACACCATCGTCATCCATTGAACATTTCGTTACTGATTCGAATATTCCTTCCTGTTTCATGTAACTATCCTGCTGTGTTATCTGTATAACAAATGAAACAACATTATTATCATTCAACACTTTCTATCGTGATACAGAAAGAATATTCTCTATATGGTTAAGTTTTGAGATTAAAGCTTTAGAAAATAAAATAAGGAAGCATTCTTCATCAATTAAAGTTGCTTCCTCCCCTCCAATGTACCATCAAATGCAGTTGCCTAGAAGTACAGTATATATTAGTTATGATTGTACTTCTTAAGTGCAGCCCCAATAGCCGCTACTATCGTGAAAATTGAATCACTATATATTCTATGTTTAGCTAGTTTTATTGATATATAATATCGAATATTTATTTTGGTTTTGCAACGCCCTCTACGTGAATACATGTACTTTTTCATACAGATATTACTCACCTTTATAGGTTCATCATATCCGTATGTCTAAGCAAGTGTATTAAAGTTTTTGTACCAAAAGATACAGTTTAACGTTTGATGACTTTTAAAATGTCCTGGTATTTCCATGATTTTGAGCTACCTGACTGGATTTTATTTGCTAATTCATTAGTGTAATTTGTTGTTGCTGCCGCAAATTTATTACGATCCCACTGATGATCTCTAGCGATTTGTTCATCAGACAAATTATAGTATGAATACATTACTCGTCCTTGCACATCTGGAATTGGATCATCAAAAGTTGTATCAAGATGGTACCATTTCCCTTCAATTTTCACTTGATTCCAAGCATGTGGTTGTCCATTTCCAGTTCCTGTTACAATATGATTTTCTATTCCAGCCTCTTTTAACAATTGGTACGTTAATAATGCATATCCTTGACAAACAGCAGAACGGTTTGCTAAAGCTTCATACGCTGTATAAGCTTGGAAAGAAGTATCATAAGAGACATGTTTTACAACATAATCATGAATTGCTTTTACTTTTTCGTGTTCATCCATACCAGCTTGAACAATGGAATTGATAATTGATTTCGCTTGTGTCTTTACATAGTTCGTTTGTTCTTTGGATTCACGGTATGTAATCTTTAATGTAAACGTGTAATTTCCTGGAATACCACGGATAGAGTATTGTGTATTTGCGATATTATAACTTAAGTATTCGTTAGATTCGACTGCCTTGTCGTATTCTTTAACAAGTGTATCCATAACTTCATTAATATTAGAGTTTTTGGATGTGTATGTCATTGTTATATTTTCTTCTTGATTATTAATATGCTTTTTTATTTCATTTTGAAATGCGTCTAATAGTTGCCCGTCAGGTCGTGAAACGTTATTTGCATTTGCAGCGTTTGGATTCCAAACACCATTACTTTCAAAGTAATACTTTTTCCCATTATCTTGGATCCAGCCTGTTTGCATTACTCCACTTCCACCAAAGTAGTACCATGCTCCGTTAATTGACTGCCAACCTGTTTGCATCGCTCCGCTTCCACCAAAGTAGTACCATGCTCCATTAATTGACTGCCAACCTGTTTGCATTGTTCCACTTCCGTTGAAATAGTACCATGCTCCATTAATTGACTGCCAATTTGTTTGCATTGCTCCACTTCCGTTGAAGTAGTACCATGCTCCATTAATTGACTGCCAATTTGTTTGCATTGCTCCACTTCCGTTGAAGTAGTACCATGCTCCATTAATTGACTGCCAATCTGTTTGCATTGCTCCACTTCCGTTGAAGTAGTACCATGCTCCATTAATTGACTGCCAACCTGTTTGCATTGTTCCACTTCCGTTGAAATAGTACCATGCTCCATTAATTGACTGCCAACCTGTTTGCTTCATGCCGTTTACATTGTAGTAATTCCATAACGATCCAGTTTGTTTCCATCCTGTATCAGCACTTGCATAAGTAGCTACTGTTGACCCCATAACTGTTAGACCAACTGCCATAGCTAACATTTTGATGTTTTGTTTCATAAATTCATATTCCCCTTCTGTTGACCTATTTATCTATCAAGCATTAACAGTGAGGGCGTTGCAAAACTAAAATAAATATTCAATATTATAAGTTTTTCATTTTCATAGACAATATTAGCGACTAAACAACAAGATTTGAAGTGTACAATTATAATATTATAACAAAAATTCCAATCATTTTTCATGCGATATTGCATAAAAACGATTGGAAAGAAGATAGAGATTGCCATTCATTGAATATTTCATTACTGATTCCAATATTCCTTCATGTTTCATGTAACTATCCTGCTGTGTTATTCGCATAACAAATGAAACAACATGATTATCATTCAACACTTTCTATCCTAATACAGAAAGAATAGTATTTTTTCGTTTTTTGGGTAATGATTTGCCTTAACTTGATGAGCCCCTTTTTTACATATAATTCGCTGCTATGAAAAACAATATGAACTTGCACTCGTTTTCTCTCTCTGGTTTCACTTGGCATGGAGAAAAAAAGAGCTGACCGCTTCTATCCATGATCGAATCCTCTCTCCTACCCAAAAAGAATGGTTTTCTATCAGTTTTTCATTTTATATAATTTTGATTTCCAACATACAAATTACGGCTATGAAAACAAAAGCAGATCTCCACTCATTTTCTCCTTTTGTTTTCACTTGGCATGGGGCTAAAAAAGGATCTGACCGCTTCTACGCATGGCCAGATCCTCTATTCCCCCTCTAAAAAGAAAAGGTTTGTCTTTTTTCTATTTAGGTTTCTACTTATTCTTATACCAATCTAACATACACTCTGCATCTTCTAAACGCGTATGCTCTAATTTATAATTTGTGGATGCACTAGAGAAAGTCTGCGAACATAAATGCGCTCCACGCTGAAAATAAGATTGCGTTTTCTCGATTGATTGTACATGTCTTCTTCTTACTAAACCTGTGTATTTAGCAATGTTACGATACACCATCGTTAATTGCTCGCCTTCTACTCTATAGCCACCTGCACGAAATGTCGCATATCCAAGTGACATAAGTAATCCAAACAGAGGTAACAGCGCCCAAATTACAAAATATTTTTCAAAGTATATGCTTACACCTGTAATCGGAACTGCTAATATACAAAAGAAAATAAAACTCCCTAACAAATAGCGGCGCAGTGCCGTTTTTGGCAAAGCTGTAATATTAGAGTTTAGTTCATATGGCAACTGTAAATGAGCGAGCAATTCTGCAACGCGGTCTTTCCGAATGACCGGATGGAGTGTAACATTCTCCTCACCTTTTTCATGATTTTGAATGACTTCTACATGCACAGAGCAGTAACCAAATGGTTGACGGAATATCCCTTCTTTTATCGTAATTCCTTGAATACGATGTAGCTTTAACACAAGTTCTTTTCTCTCAAGAAGCCCTTGTGAAATACGAATTTCATCATTTTCCCGATGCACTGTAAAATTCGCATGCTTTAAGGCGTAACCAAATGTGGATACAATCCAAGAAACAACAAGTAAGACCGCAACCATATAAATCCAACCGTACACATCATGATTCATCACATATGTTTCTACTCTTTCTTTCATCCATTTCGGGATATATTCATCTACTTGGGAGTAAATAAAGAATAATAAAGAGAACAACAAACCAAATTGACCAGATGTAACGGATGCTAATAAAATCTCTTTCCACGTCAACTTATATTCCGTCCGATTTTCTTCTGTCAAACTAGCATTTACCGTATCCTCTTCTATTTCTGTATGTTTCTCTGTCGATTCAGTTAACATTGTAATTAATGTTTTTGCTTCGTCAGCTGTAATACCAGCTAAGCTAACCTCAGGCTCACCACCACCGCCAGCTGTTTCAATTTTGAGCTTCGTTAAACCTAATATTTGATATAACATACTTGAACTTGTATTAATCGTCTGTACGCGCTCTTTATTCAAGTAACTTTCTTTTTTCACAAATAGTCCTTGTTTAATGTGTAGTACATTATTTTCTATCCAGTATACTTTATAGTACCATTCAACAATAATCGAGACGACTGAAATCACTAAGAAGCCGATCGGTACTAAATACCAAAATGGAAATTTTCCTTTTAAACTAAACAGAAAAACAATGAATGGTATAAAGTCTGTTATTTTTAATTCCAATAACATCGTGATTGGATGCTGCCTCTTATACATCCTCATCACTCACTTTCGCAAGTTCTCCAATTTGGCGCTTCAGCTGTTCCGCTTCTCTCATCTTTAACCCTGGAATACTATGAGAAGTAGCGGCAGTTGAAATTTGTAATTCTGCTAAATCATATTTTCTCATAATTGGACCTTGCTCAATTGTAACGTGTTGCACACGAATCATCGGAACTAATACACGCTTAACCGTAAACATTCCGTGCTGAATTTCTAATTCTTCTTCATTTAACCGATAGCTGTAATAACGCTGACGTAATTTCGGAAATAGAAAGTAGTCAAACGGTGTATACACAACCGTCAACCCAATAAGTACATAAAACAGCCAAGCCCACCAATTAAATTTAATCATGAAAAAGAGATAAGCAAGGATGACTAACACACTTATGCCTAGTTCAATTAAAACACGAGCTTTCCAAACTCTGACCATATCAGGATGAATTTCATTTTCCAATGGCTGCATCTAATCACTCCAAATTTAGTAATCTAATATATGAATTCTCTCATTTTACTATTTTACAGAAAATTACATGGAAATAGAAATGTTTTTATTATAATTCTTTCTTTTCATCATCTTTCTTCTCCGGAATGAAATACCCGAACCAAATGAACCAAATGAGCCCAATCAATGCTGTCCAATCCTTGTCACCTTGAAACGCATCAATTACATTCGGCAATTTATAAACACCAATAAACCCAAGGAGGCCTAGCCACCAGTCTTTTCGAAACTTCATACTCTCTGCTCCTCTCTACCGATTAACCGATTCTATCTATTTTCGATTCCAAATATCCACATCTTGGCTATGAAAACAAAAGAAGACCTGCACTCATTTTCTCTTTTTATTTTCACTTGTTGTAAAGTAAAATATAGTCCCATTTTTATTTGATTGTAACGTATATTTTATATCGAGCATTCTAGATATATCCTGAATGATTTTTAATCCTAGCCCCGCACTTTTACGATTCATATCGAAACCAATTCCATTATCCTTAATAGAAACAACATGATTTTCAATGGTTATCTCAAGTTTTTTAGCTTTTGAATGTTTTAACGTGTTCTGGAAAATGTTATCAAATAACCTTTGAATCCACAAATCGTTACTCGTCCATATTAAATCTTTATTTATTGGATTATATATTAATTGAATATCATGAATACTATACAAATAGTCCCACTTTTTAACCATATCTTCCAATAAATCGTGTATATTCACCTCATGATTTAAAACATAAGAGCTTTCTAATGTATCAGTGGATTGTAAGTTAAATTCATTGGTTAATTCAGCAATATATTGTATTTGTTGATATAACGATTCTAATATTGGTGCTTGATCATTATATTGACCTTCTAAATAGAATAATTGTAACCTAACAGCTGTTAAAGGAGTATTAATATCATGTCTTAATTTATTTAAAAGTTCCTTTTTTATTTCCTCTTGCTGTTTAAGTTCTAATTCTCGATATGTAGTTCTTTCAATTAATAAATTTACCGACCTAATGAGTTCCCCTATTTCATCGTCGTTTTTAACATCTAATTTATTCGGGATCTTTTCATCACTAGCTAAATTTCGAATAGTTTTATTTAATATATTTATTTTATTTAATAGTGAATTAATGGATTTCGAAAATAAAAAGGCTAACAATAATAACGATAAAAAAAAGACGCCTAGCATAGTAGGATATGCAAAAGATTCATGAAATGGAATATTATTATTTTTCGTTTTAAAGGCAATATTATAAATGACTGACATAGAGATACTAATCAATAGTAATAAAAATGGTACGCTTATAACAGCAGAAAACAACAATAACTGGTATTTTTTCTTTAATTTCATTTCTTTATATAGGTATTTAATCTATACCCTTCTCCATATATATTTTGAATAATTTCACCCGTGTTATCATTGATTTTTGTTCTTACTTTTTTTATGTGCACATTCACGATATTTTGATTTCTATCTTCGAGTTGCCATAAATAATCAAAGAAATGTTCTTTCGTTAAAATACGATTCCTATTTTCATATAAATAGAAGAATATTTTACGCTCAATCGCAGTAAACTCAATTTCATTATGTAAGTTATGATTGAAAACTTTTTTATGCTCAGCATCAATATATAAATGTTTGATTTGTGTAAAAGTACCATATCGATTATCTAGCATTTTCTGCATTCTTAGTAATAGTTCTCTAGGATCAAAAGGCTTTATCATATAATCCTCTCCGATTGTTAAACCTTGGAGTTTGCTGTCCATATCACTTCGAGCAGATAGAAAAATAATTGGAATATTTAATCCTAGATTTTTTATTTTCTTTGTAATTTGATAGCCATCTTCACCTGGCAACATAATATCCATTATGACTAAATCTATCTCGTGGATGATATCAATAACTTCTTTTCCTTCTTTCTTCCAACATACATAATACCCTTCGCGTTGCAAAATCTTTTGTAATAAATCTCCAATCATTAAATCGTCTTCAACAATTAAAATTTTATATCCCTTCATCACATAGACCTTCCATTTTCAAAATAAGAATCTCTTACTATTTTTCTACTTTTTTATTGATAAAATTCATGGCAAGATTATATATCTCATCAGGCTCATATAAATAAATGCTGTGCGTACCTTGAATTTTTATTACATCTGCTATCAATAGTTGCTCTGCAAACTCCTCATAATCTTTGTTTTTTTGTTTTGTATATTTCGAATTTTTATTTTGTTTAGCGATCGCATCTAAAAATAAAATAGGTGTTTCTTTTGGTATCGGTAGGTTAACTGATTTTTTACCATTATTGTAACTCTGTAAAAGCTCTTGCTCCATATCATTATTAAAAAATTGTTTATATGATAGTGCTTTATACATTTCTTTTTCATGTTCAGTTAAAAAAGATTGCCGGATCACCTCGGGATTATACGTAACAGAAGGAAAAAGACGATGTACACCCATTTTCGTTAACAGATTGAATCCTCTTACTTTTAATGAATCCACTAGGTTCATTTTATGAGTTACGTATTGCTTCGGTAAACCAATATCTAAAGCAATAATTCCCTTCACTTCATTTGGATACTTTTGTGCCCAGTAAATTGCTTCGATACCTGAGATAGAGTGTGGTACTAATACATACGGCGGTTTATTTCCACTTTGTATGAGCGCTTCTCTACTTTGTTCTAACATCGTATCAATATCTCTATCATCGTGAAAAGCCTCACTGTATCCATAACCAGCTCTTTCAATAACCGCAATCTTGTTTTCTTTTGAAAACTTGCTATATAGTCCTTTCAGTTCATAAACAGGAGCAGCTATCCCAGATCCAGACATAAATACATATGTATCCTCACCGCTCCCTTCCTTGTATACATTGATTTTTTTATTATTAAAATTAACTAATGTTCCCTCACTTTTGATTAATGACGATTCTTTACTTAATTGATAATTATGGTATATAAAAACAGATAGTAACACCAGTAAGATAACCGCAATCGACACAATACATATATTCTTTAATACTTTAAATAATTTTCTCATAGAATTCTCCTTTCAAATTATATTGAAAGGATACAATATAAAAATAAATTTCTAATAAATTTTCCTCTGTGTTTCTAGATAGAAGTCATTTGTTCAGCTCGAATGGTTGAAATTATATTTGTTTAAACTAGAGTTTTATCCACTTTTCAACTTCAGATGTTCTTCTTTTAGACATAAAAACCCCCTTTGGTAAGCATAACCAAAGGGGGGATACTTCTGGATTTCATTTCAAAGCCACATATTAAATTGATATTCCCTTCCGCTGAAGCAACCGCAAACGATAACAATTCATCGTCACTTCTCCAAGCCGTTGCAATAATTGATAATTTGCATACGCTCCGACCGGGGCACCAATAACCGGAACAAGCTGCAGCATCTTCGCTAAATCGATATAATCGCGATATTCTTGCTGAAATTTCTCCCAGTCAATATGATTTTCTTTTTGTGTGTCCCACGTTTCAATTACTTTCCATATTTCCTTGCGATGATCATCACTTGAAAAAGCTAATTGAAACACATGGAGAATAAAGAAACGCTCTTCTTCTTTGCTCGTATCAAATCCATACATAGTCGCTGCATCAAATAAAAATTTCATTTTAATGCTGAGTAAAAGCGGGAAATCTGCCAGGCCTAAGAGAAAACCACCCGCTCCCGTTCCTGCACCTTCTGCGGCCGCAACCTTTTTATACTCATCCATTTTCTTTAAAACCTCTGCATCTCTTCTTTCGAGCGACCAGTCTGTTTCTCTTAGCTTCGGTTTTATAAAATTCGATCCGACGCTAATACCTTGCACCATCTTTTTAATTGTTTCCGTTAATACATTCTGCACTTTTTCCGGAATAAGCTGTTGCACTTTCGTTTGTACCTTTTTCGAAAACCGGGTCATCATAGAAGAATTTTTCATGATTGTATGTTTCCACTGCTGCAACTCTTTTATGACCTTCCCTTCATATTCAGTCATAAGTTCATTCCTTTCAGTTTAAACGCTCAATGCGCTTTGCACCGTATTGATAGACAAAACCAATACTAAAAGCTATGCTAGCGGCGAATAAAATACAGGTCATGATGATATCTTTTGTTGCCAAAGCAAATATGATTGTAAATACGATACTGCCTATACATAAAATTGCATTTAACAGACAAAGAAAATCCTTTTTCTTTTCTTCTACGGTCACTGGATATAAATCAAGCCAAAGTTTTAAACGATGATGTTTCCAAAGGCTTAATAGTTGATAACCAATTAAGTATAGAAATACGATACTCACAATGAAACGCCCATATAAAAACGGTATAAAGTAAAGAATTACACCACCAATAGCAAGTAAGCGCATATATAAACCAAAGTAGTTGCCTGATCTTAAAAATGTACGTGTATACAAATATAAATATGTACGTTTTTCACCAATCATGGAAAGTACAAAATCAAGCCATTTCCGGCGTGACACTCGTTCTTTTAATGCTGGTACATCGACAAACATGTTGGCAATGCGGTACAGGCGCATCATTTTCTTTCCTTCTTCTGCAATTAAGTATTCCCAGTTTAACGGTTTTCCTTTTACTTTTTGATGCATGAAGGCAAGATATATAACCATTACAAAGAGAATCGCTCCTATATAAATTACTGAGATACGCTCGACAAGGAAATACACAAATAATCCGTTACATATAAAGCGAACGAACCAATCTGCACGCTGCATGCCTTGATCTGTTAAAAATGATTTTTCCCACGCTACAAATAAATTCCAAGCTTTGACTAAAACAAGCGCTACTACAACCCATATGTAAACCGCTCCTGTTTGCTTCATTTGTTGGAAATATAACGGAGCAAGCGCGGCCGCTACAATTGCTATCACATATAGCTGAATCATAAACGTAAAGAGAAATGCTTTTGTAAAGTATGGTTTTAATTTTTCTTCAACTGGAAGTAAATACACAAGATCCGCTTCTTTTAATAACGTTTGAATAGATCCTGCTGTTAATACAAACCCAAGTAAAACCGCCATAACAAGCGCGGCCGGAAATGAAGGGGTCAATGTTTGTAGCCATTGCTGATAATAATAGGCACCAGCACCGATGATAAATACGAAAATAAATTTTAAATGATCGTTAAAAACATATTTACTATATGTACGAACTTCTTTTAAAAAATGCCTGAATCGCTCTTTCCACAATGCTCTGCTATTCATAATCTTCTTCCTTTGTTAATGCAATATAAATATCATCTAGCGTCGCACCCGGCATGTTAAATTGTGATTGCAACTCAGATAACGTTCCTTTCGCACGAATTTCACCTTGATGTAAAATAATAAAGGAATCGCAGTAACGTTCTGCTGTCGCTAAAATATGGGTACTCATTAAAATACCAGCACCGCTCTTTTTCATCTTGTCCATTATTTGGAGTAATGATTGAATCGCTAATGGATCGAGTCCAACGAAAGGTTCATCGACAATATAAAGTGACGGTTCAACAAGAAAAGCACTCATAATCATCACTTTCTGCTTCATACCTTTTGAAAAATGAGCTGGGAACCATTTTAAACGATTCGTCATTCGAAATTCTTTTAATAATTGTTGTGCGCGTTCTTCATATTGCTTCTCATCTATACCATATGCCATCGCTGTTAACTTTAAATGTTCTTCCAATGTTAACTCGTCATATAATACAGGTGTTTCAGGAATAAAAGAAAAACTAGATCGATACGCTGTCATATCTTCTCGAATTGTTTTTCCGTTAATTGTTACCGTACCTTTTTTCGGTTCCATTAAACCGATAATATGTTTAATCGTTGTACTTTTACCAGCACCATTTAAACCGATTAAACCAACAAGCTCACCTTTATTAACAGAAAATGAAACGTTTTGCAGCACCGGCCGCTTCGTATATCCTCCTGTGACATTTTCCACACGTAATAACTGTCCCATATGACACCACTTTCTTATTCATTCACTTGTGCAAGCGTATTTTTTATAGAATGTATATATCCATCTTACCAAAAAACAAAAGATACTACATAGTACCGAATTTCTTCAAAAGAAATTTAATTTCTTTGCATACCTTTTCCGAAACGGGACATCATAATTAGTGAAGAAGGAACACATTGAAAAAGCAGCCACCAAGTTGATGAACATAGCTTAGCGAAATCATCATGAAATGGGGTGTCCATAATGGACAAAGAAAATTTACACGAAACCAGATAATTTGTTTCATTTTAGAAACGGGGTGTCTCGAGGAGAGTATATACTGTTTTATAAAATAAACAAGTTCATTTCATAAAGGATTATCATTTCATTGTAAATGGGGTGTCTAAGGCAGAATACGAGCCGAATTGTCACATATTTCCTAAATAAATGAGGTGTCTGCGAACGGTAGATTAAATTAAAATGCTTTTTCAATCCCTCTTCAGAAAACAGGAAGCTGAGTCAGCTTCCTGTTTTTCGTGTTTGTTCTCCTATGTAAATATGGTAAAATACGGCTAAGACTACTTGAAAGGATGAGAATAATGAATCATACAGCGGATAATTGTATTTTTTGTAAAATTATTGAAGGACAAATCCCTTGCTCAAAAGTATATGAAGATGAACATGTGCTTGCATTTTTAGATATTAGCCAAGTGACAAAAGGGCATACACTTGTCATTCCAAAGGTACATAAACAAGACATTTTTGCTTTAACGCCAGAAATTGCATCACATATTTTTTCTGTCGTTCCTAAAATCTCAAATGCGATTAAATCTGAATTTAACTCAGTCGGCTTTAACCTTTTGAATAACAACGGTGAAAAAGCTGGACAAACTGTATTCCACTTCCACCTTCACTTAATTCCACGCTACGGTGAAAACGATGGTTTTGGCGCCGTTTGGAAATCACACCAAAATGAATATACGACGGAAACTTTACAAAACATCGCAAGTACCATTGCAAATAGTGTAAAATAAGGGTAAGAATTCTCTCTATTTTGTACGAATTGTAAACCGTACTACAGAAACATATAAAATACGATTGTACATAACAAGCCTATTCCTCCAAAAGAAATGTACTGCATGGCTTGTTTCTTAACCCAAAATGCTGGAGGATACGATCTTTTTTGCTTTATAAATAACAATAAATGCATAGCACGTACAAGAAAGAAAAGACTTACGATAAAACAAATTGTTGTTACAAGTTTCACTTTTCTCCCCCCTTGTCTTAAGCATATGCATTGTTTTATACATCATGAATATGAACAAAAAATAAGGAGGTTTCCTTTTATGTCAAAAGCTAAATCCTTTGTAACAGGTATCATTTGTGGCGGAGCTGTCGCTGGACTAGCCGTTCTTTTTTCTACTCCTTCTTCTGGTAAAGATATGCGCAATAAACTAAAAGAAAAAGGAAATGGTATTAAAAAAACGCTGGCTGATATTACTGCTGATACAAAATTATTAAAACGTCAAATTGTTGAAACAGCTTCAGAAGGTAAAGAAGTTTTTCAAGAATTGAAAGACGATATGCAGGATACGTTTTCCACATGGAAACAAGATATTTCCCAAAACAAGCTTCATATTGAACAAGAGATTTTAGACATTCAAAAATCAATTGAAAAACTGCAACAAGCAGTTCCAGAAAAAGCGTAAACGATGTTTCATTCTTAGTTTTTGCATATAACAAATATTTTTTATAACTATTTCTCTTCCCGCGACATATCACATAGATATGTCGTGTTTTTATGCATTTACAATATATGTTATCCTCTATTACGTGAAGATAACACATATAGTTATGACACCTAAAACGCTTCCACAGTTATGCATGATTCGTACAAGAATATAATTTTTCCTAAAAATTTTCACAATTCTCACAAAAAGACTTTATTAATTTTTATTTTACTGGCATAATAGATACTAATGAATAAGAATGTAAAAGTGGGTGAGTAAATGAAAAGTGGAGAAAAAGATTATTCGGTAAAAGAAGCCATGATTTTCAGTCAACGCATTGCTCAATTATCGAAGGCATTATGGAAATGCGTAGAAAAAGATTGGCAACAGTGGATTAAACCATATGATTTAAACATTAACGAACATCATATTTTATCCATTGCTTATCATTTAAAAGGGGCCTCTATTTCTGAGATTGCAAAGTTTGGCGTTATGCATGTATCAACTGCATTTAACTTTTCCAAAAAACTTGAAGAGCGCGGCTATCTTGTATTTTCAAAAAAAGAAGATGATAAGCGAAATACGTATATTGAAATTACAGAAAAAGGGGAAACATTGCTGCTGCAATTAATGGAGGAGTATGACCCTGAAAATAATTCGGTCTTTAATGGCGCTCTTGCACTTCGCAATTTTTATGGTAAGTTCCCAGAAAATATCGAGTTAATCGCGATTTTAAGAAATATTTATGGACAAGATTTTATCGATATTTTTGAGAAATCACTAGAAAATATTGAGGAAAATTTTACGGAACACGATCAAAAATTAATTAAAAAATAATATTGATTATTTTTTCGCTGTCATGCGTAAAAATTCTTGCATAATTGGCTGAAATAAGCCCTGTCTATGTAGCGCTTCTGCAGTCTCGTTTACTTCGAGCTGATGTGGAAGCGCTTTTTCAAACTGCTCCAAAAGAGCATCAAACAAAAGTAAGCCTTCTTGTTTCTCTACTATGTATTGTTCGTTCAATTGTTCACAAAGATTCAGTATACGTTCAATATCTTTTTTACGAGCTTTATTCTTTATAATTAAAGAATAAAATGGACACTTATCTTCATCGATCATTTGGAAAAGAAGTTCTACATAATATTCAGCTTGCTCTAGTCGTTTTACAACGTCCATTTTCCCCCTCACTTTCTAACACAAGGTCTTCTATTTCTGAATTTTATAACACGAACAAAATATCGTATGATACAATATATAAAAGTATATGTATTTTGGCCAAAAGGAGGTATCTCCTCGTGACTCTTATAGAAATTGTTTTTGTCACATTTGCACTTATTGTTCTATTCTACACGAATTTCCTGACACATACACTGTGTGTACGGAAACAACTATCCGAGAGCCGACAAACGAGCGCTTTTCGGGTTATTAATATATGTATTACCATTCTATTAATTTCTAGTTATATAGAAATTATATTTCATGCAAAGTGAGGAAGGAAAGCCCCTTCCTCATTTTTTCCTCTATAAGCAAATTATACCTATAATGACTAATAAAATAAACAGTACAACCAATAAAATAAGTGATGAATTCATTCACCCATCCCCTCTCCTCTTTCCTATATATGCTACACGCGCCCAATATGGTACTCATTCCCAATCTGACAATCTTTATAAACAAATGGGTAATTTTTCTTTATCAATAGGAAAAGACGTCGAAATATGGTATATTAAATTTTGTACATATTGCTTATACTATAGAATAAAATTACCTTCAGCTAGATTTTATCCTCAGCCTCGGTAAGCCCTGTTAAGCAGGCTTTTAACTTTATAAGAAAGCGAAACCAGTGAGACTTAATCGGGCTCTTTTGGACAAGCATCATCTGAAATGAGGACGCTTGCCATTTGTGCGGGATAAATTAAAAATACATAATAGTAGGAGTGTTTATTGAATGAAGAAAGCTATGCTTGCCTTAGCAGCAACAAGTTTGATTGCCTTATCAGCATGTGGATCATCTGACAAAATCGTTACATCTAAAGCGGGTGACATTTCAAAAGAAGACCTTTACAACAAAATGAAAGACAGAGCTGGTAAACAAATTTTACGTGGTATGGTACTTGAGAAAGTACTTGTTAAAAACCATAAAGTCGACGATAAAGAAGTTGACAAAAAAGTTGATGAATACAAAAAGCAACTTGGCGATCAATTTGACGCAGCTTTAAAACAACAAGGCTTTACAAAAGACTCATTTAAAGAAAGCGTTCGCGCTGAATTAGCGATGGACAAAGCTATTGAAAGCAGTATCACTGACAAAGAATTAAAAGAGAATTATAAACCTGAAATTAAAGCAAGTCACATCCTTGTAAAAGATGAAGCAACTGCGAAAAAAGTAAAAGAAGAACTTGGACAAGGTAAATCTTTTGAAGAACTTGCAAAACAATACTCAGAAGATAAAGGTTCTGCTGAAAAAGGCGGCGACTTAGGCTACTTCGGACCTGGTAAAATGGTAAAAGAATTTACAGATGCTGCATATAAATTGAAAAAAGATGAAGTAAGTGAACCTGTAAAATCACAATTCGGTTACCATATCATCAAAGTAACTGATATTAAAGAACAAAAACCATTTGAAGAAGAAAAAGCAAACATTAAAAAAGACCTAGTTGAGAAGAAAAAACAAGATCCTCAATTCATGGCTGAGCTTCAAGACAAAGAACTTAAAAAAGCTGATGTGAAGGTTGAAGATAAAGATTTAAAAGATACCTTTGAGACTCCAAAAGCTGAAAAAGAGAAGAAATAATTTAATTACAATAAGCTGTCAGGCGTCCCTGACAGCTTATTTTGCATTCATTGTGCTCCCATCCTGTCTAGGAAACGAGCTAAAAAAGCATCTAGCAAAAAGCTAGATGCAGATAAAAACACAAGGGAAGATAAAAATCTTCCCTTAACCCGTATGCTATTATAACCAAAAATCATGAAAAAGCATAAAAAGTATTGTTTTTATTTCAACTAACATTGCAATTAGGAAAGTAAGGTTTATTTTTCAAACCTCACCAATGTTTTTTCAGGAATAGTAATCTTGTCTATATCAAAGCTATTAAGTTTAAGAGTGATCTCACCTTCTTCCCCAATCCAACAACTATACAGTTCAAAATAATCCACTTATTCCAGATATTCATTCATTATTGCACATAGTCTGTTTAGCTTCTCCTTTGATTCCGTGCAAATCCTTTGGTACGTATATTTCGAAATCTCAATTCCCCAACCAGTTGACACCTCATAAAGTGAAACTTTATGAGGTGGGAGTGTTACTGTCCGTTAATGCGAGATAACTTGCTAAACTCATTCTTCTCCCTCCTTACTATCTTCTCTTCCTACTTTCTCCGAATAAGTAATATTTCCATTCTTTCATGCGAAATTAAAGCTCATTCGCGTTGAAAGTGATTTATCACAGGATAAAATGGCTGAAATTATTGGTTTATCAAAGAAAACATTAGTGGAAATCGAAAAAGGTAGACGCACGCTCACATGGTCAGGTGCAGTTTGTGTTGTAACGCTTTTTGAACATAGTGAGACGATCCAAATGACATTTGGTGATGATGTGAACGAAATTATTAAAATGATTGCTTTTTCACATTACGATATGAGTTTCCCGAAGACTTTAGGAGGAAAAGTATGGTGGCGACAAATAAAGGAGTTAAACGGTTATAAAATACAACAAAATATTCTTTCACAGCATTATAGAATTTTAGACGCTGAAGACTGTAGAGTATGTAGTTCATTTGAGTTAGATGAAATTGAAAAAAGATTTACAGAAGTGACAAAACTGTCGCAGTAAAAAAGATGAAATTGATATGAAACAATGAAAGGAATTGAATGATATGAAAAAAATTATGATTGCAACATTATCCATTGGTATCGTAATGGGGTTATCAACGATTGCATTTGCAAATACAGGTACAAAAACTGAAATCTATAAAGAAGAGCTAGCACATTTCAAAACAATCAATCCCGATATTACAATACTAGAAGTTGATTTAGTGATGAAACAAAGAAAACAATTAGATGAATTATATGAACAACTAGAGAAATTAGAACTGAATTATGGAATTCGTGTTGATAACACAAAAGATCCAAATAAGGAACCAAAACACCTAGATGATTTAACAACAACGCAGCGTGAAAATTGCCTTCAGCTAAATATCAAAATTTGGGATGAAGAGCTTCAGTTTTTAGATGTTCAATATAAAGCTGGTCTCATAAAAGAAGATATGTATAGAACTGAAAAGAAAAACTTTACATATTTTAAAGACGAAAACGTAAAAGAAAAAAATCAATTACACACTAATTAACGCTATAACAGAAACTACTTACATATAAAATAAATCAAATGTTGGAGAGGTATTCAATTGAAAAAAGCAAACACGATTACTATTATAAATACTTTAATGATTAGCATGCTCGTACTAAATTTATTTATTTTCACATCACGAGTTGCAGCTTTACCATGGTTCATTGAGGATGGCTGGGGATATTCAGGATTAGTACTTACCTCTGTTGTTTTCTTATTCATCTTTTTTAAATCTTACCAGCTTCACAAAAATGGAAAAGTAACTACTTTACAGAAGTTCATTCCACTTGTTGCTGCACTATTTTCACTCTTCGTTATGTTAAGTTACTCAACGGATTTTATGACTATATTTGCTCTTATCGTCAATACGAGTATATTAATCATTTATATTTGGAAAATGTAAATAATGCGAGAGAAAAAGAGGTGTTCCATCGAACAACTCTTTTTCTTTCTATTCTACGTATAATAAACACTTACGCAAGAGCTGCCGCTTGCTCTTGCTGATCTACAGGCACGACAGCGTCTCTTAATGCTTTCTCTAATTCAGCTGTATATTTCATTTGTTCTTCTTTACTCCAGCCTAATTTCGCTGCCATATATGCAACGACTGCTTCTTTCCACTCATATACCCAGTGAATGTTAAAGAATACAGCTCCTCTGCGGCGTACGAAGAAGTCGACTGGTTTTGCTGTCATTTCATAGTCCATTGCGTATACAAGCGGTACAAGCACGTCTAACGGCATGTTATATTCTTTTGCTTCTGCTTTATGTTGTTTTGCTAAGTTAAAGAGAATATCTACGTTAGATCCATAGAATTTCGCAAACTCTTCTGCTTGCTTTGCTGTTAAACCATATTTTGTTCCCTCTTGTACTTTTTTCGCAACGAATGTTGGGAATTGTTTTGATCCACTTACATGTCCACCAGAGATTGGCATATGCTTCGTTTCACTTTTCGGATACGCACTATGTCCTTCTTTTTGTAATAATGACGTTACATAATCTACTACCATTTCAGCCATTTTACGATACCCTGTTAATTTTCCGCCCGCAATTGTGATTAAACCAGATTCAGAAGTCCAAATTTCATCTTTACGAGAAATTTCAGATGCGCTCTTACCTTCTTCATAAATTAATGGGCGAACACCAGCCCAGCTTGATTCAATATCTTTTTCTGTAATTTTTACGCTCGGGAACATATAGTTAATCGCATTAATGATATATGTGCGATCTTCTGTTGTCATTTGTGGTACTGCTGCGTCTTTATCATAGAACGTATCAGTTGTACCTACATATGTTTTCCCGCCACGTGGAATTGCGAAGACCATACGCTTGTCTGGTGTATCAAAGTAGATCGCTTGCCCTAGTGGGAAACGTTTTTGATCGATTACTAAGTGAACACCTTTAGATAATTGCAATACTTTTCCTCTTTTTGAATTATCTTTTTCACGTAATGTATCTACCCAAGGTCCAGCTGCGTTTACAATTTTCTTACCGTATACTTCATACACTTCTCCATCTAATAAATCGACGACACGTACACCACATACTTTTCCATCTTTATATAAGAAACCGTCTACTTTTGCATAGTTGACTGCTTTTGCACCATGTTCAATTGCTTCTTTCATAACTTCGATTGTTAAACGAGCATCATCTGTACGATACTCTACGTAATAACCGCCGCCTTTTAGTCCTTCTTGTTTCACAAGCGGTTCTTTTTTCATTGTTTCTTCGCGGCTAAACATCTTCCTACGCTCGCTTCGTTTTACACCTGCTAGGAAGTCGTATACACGAAGACCGATTGATGTACTGAATGAACCGAATGTACCGCCTTTATGGAACGGAAGTAACATCCACTCTGGTGTTGTTACATGGGGACCATTCTCATATACGATCGCACGCTCTTTCCCAACTTCTGCTACCATTTTCACTTCAAGTTGTTTCAAATAACGTAAACCACCGTGTACAAGCTTCGTTGAACGACTTGATGTACCTGCTGCAAAGTCTTGCATTTCAAACACAATTGTTGATAAACCGCGTGTTGCTCCATCTAATGCAATACCAGAACCAGTAATACCTCCACCAATTACGATCACATCTAACTCTTGTTTATTTACTCCGTTTAATACGTCTTTACGTTGTTCACTTGAAAATTTCATGGTAATTCCTCCCTTTGATAACGAAAAAAGAGACCACAAACTCCGCTATAGAATTCGCTTCTATAGCGTGTTGTGGTCTCTCCAAATCTCCTACCGAATTATTAACTTATCATCATTATAACACTGTTTATAATTATTTAAAAGCTTTTGTTGCTTCAATTGCCTTTTTCCAACCAGCATATAGCTCTTCACTTGTTTCCGCTTCCATTGCTGGTGCAAAGCGCTTGTCCATATTCCACTGCGCCTTAATTTCGTCTTGGTTTTCCCAATATCCAACTGCAAGACCTGCTAAATATGCTGCACCTAAAGCCGTTGTTTCATTCACTTCTGGACGCTCTACTGGAACATCTAACATATCACTTTGGAATTGCATTAAGAAGTTATTCTTAACCGCTCCTCCATCAACGCGTAATGTTTTCAGTTCAATACCTGAATCTGCTTCCATTGCACACAATACATCTTTTGTTTGGTATGCTAATGATTCTAGCGTTGCACGGATAAAGTGTTCTTTCGTTGTTCCGCGCGTTACGCCAAATACTGCTCCTCGTACTTCACTATCCCAGTACGGTGTTCCTAGTCCTACGAATGCTGGAACAACATATACACCGTCAGTAGATTCAACGCGAGATGCGTATTCTTCGCTATCACTTGCATCTTTAAACATACGCATGCCATCACGTAACCATTGAATTGCAGAACCTGCTACGAAAATACTTCCTTCTAATGCATATTCAACTTTACCATTTAAACCCCATGCAATCGTTGTTAATAGGCCATGCTCAGACGCAACTGCTTTTTCACCTGTATTCATTAACATGAAGCAACCAGTTCCGTATGTATTCTTCGCCATACCTTCACCGAAGCAAGCTTGTCCAAATAACGCTGCTTGTTGGTCACCTGCGATACCTGCGATTGGTATATTTTGGTTAAAGAAATGATAATCAACTGTATGGGCATATACTTCAGAAGATTGACGTACTTCTGGAAGCATGCTTTTCGGCACTTCTAACATGTCTAGAAGCTCATCATCCCACTGCAGGTCGTGAATATTAAACATTAATGTACGTGATGCGTTTGAATAGTCTGTTACGTGCGCTTTACCACCAGACAATTTCCATACAAGCCATGTATCAATTGTACCGAATAATAATTCGCCGCGTTCTGCTTTTTCTCTTGCACCTTCAACGTTATCTAAAATCCATTTTACTTTCGTACCAGAGAAGTACGCATCAATTAAAAGACCTGTTTTTTCACGAACCATTTCGCTATAACCTTTTTCTTTTAACTCTTCACAAATTTCAGCTGTTTGACGAGATTGCCATACGATTGCGTTATAGATTGGTTTACCAGTTTCTTTATCCCAAACAACCGCTGTTTCACGTTGGTTTGTAATCCCGATACCAGCAATTTGCTCTGGCTTTACGTCCACTTCACTTAAACAAGTTGCAATAACCGCTAAAATTGATCCCCAAATTTCTTGTGCATTATGCTCTACCCAACCTGGCTTTGGAAAATGTTGTGTAAATTCTTTTTGAGCTGAATGAACAATTTTACCTTCTTTATTAAAAAGGATTGCACGTGAGCTTGTTGTTCCTTGGTCTAATGAAAGAATGTATTTTTTCATAATCGGTTCCCCCTTATGCTACTTTTCTACTATTTGTATTATTTTGGCTCTTTTTACTTGTCATATAAGAGATTGCTAGTACAATCACAGTTGCAATTATCACATAAATAAGTGCTGCATTTTGTTTTCCTTCAAATACAACTTGATGGAATAAACCTGCAAGTGATCCACCTAAAATCGGTCCTACTACCGGAATCCATGCATATTTCCAGTTTGATCCACCTTTACCCGGAATCGGTAAGAAGAAGTGTGCAATACGAGGTCCTAAATCACGAGCTGGGTTAATCGCATAACCTGTTGTTCCACCTAATGATAAACCAATACTTACAATTAAGAAACCTACGATGAATGGATTTAAACCATCCGCAAATTTATTTGCACCAATTGCTAATATACCAAATACTAAAACGAATGTTCCAATCATTTCACTTAAAAGGTTTGCAAATGTATTCGGAATTGCTGGTCCTGTTGCAAAAACGCCTAATTTTGTACCTGGGTCTTCTGTTTCTTTCCAATGAGGTAAGTAATGTAAATATACGATAATTGCACCGATGATTGCCCCAATCATTTGCGCTGCGATATAACCTGGTACATCATTCCATGGAAGCGCTCCTTTAAAAGCAAGTCCAAGTGTTACTGCCGGATTTAAATGCGCCCCGCTAATTGATCCTACTGCATATGCTGCGATGGCAACCGCTAAGCCCCAGCCCATCGTAATAACAATCCAACCAGAATCCTTAGCAAACGACTTCTTTAAACTTACGCCTGCACAAACGCCGCCACCAAGAACGATTAACAACGCTGTCCCTATTAACTCCCCTAAAAATGCTGACATAAAATCCCTCCACAATCAATTTAAATGATTCCAATGTGATAGAGGTAAAATGAATGGCCATTCGTTTTTTTTCAAAAGAAAAAGATCCACACCTGGCATGCTTCTATATAAAAAATATAGAAACAATGAAATGTGGATCTCTTCTTTTCTCCGTCACGTTTATTAACTTATCTATAATGTTAACCTCAAATGAAAGCGGTGTCAATACATTTTTTTCACATTTTCGACACTTTTTATTTTTCTCAACATACAAGCCACTGTTACGAGAAAAAGCGGTCTTTCACTCACTTTCTCCCTTTGTTTGTACAAAGCATAAGGCGAAATTAGGTACTGACCGCTTCTATGCTCAAACGGATCCTCTCTCCCGCCTAAAAGAAAGCTTTTTCTATTTTTGGTAATGTTTCCAGAGTTCTTTTTTCGACGTTGTAATCGCCGTCGCACCAGCGGATAACGCTCTTTCTACATCATCAACCGTACGAATAAATCCGCCTGCTAAAATCGGTACGCCCGTCCGTTCTTTCACCTCAGCAATCACACCTGTTAAAGCTCCGGGAAGCACCTCAATATAATCTGGTTTTGTTTTTTCTAACAGGTTACAACTCTTTTCCATCGCACTCGAATCAATTAAAAAGATACGTTGAATCGAGACAACACCCTTTTGCTTCGCCTTCATAATTACACTTGCCTTTGTCGACAATAGTCCATATGGCTTATACTCTTGGCATAAAAACTCTGTCGCATGGCCATCGCTTTGCAAACCGTGAATTAAATCGACATGTAAAAATACCTTTTTACAATGCTGCTTCGCCAGTTTCACAACACTTTTCAATTGACCGATATGAATGTCTAAAATAACAATATACTCATAAGAACTATATAGTAACTTTTCTAAGTCTTTTATTTGCCGAACAGCTGGCAAAATATTTTGTTCATGAAATTCCATTCAAAAATTCCCCTTCTTTACGTCATCCTACCTTTTATAGTACACAATTTAAGCGAAAAGAAAAGATGGTAGGAGAAACTTTTAGGTCTCTTGCTGCCAGATTTTGTCGAACGGTCGATATCCTATGTCGAAGCGCCGATATATGAAGAGAAACGATCGATATATTTTAAAAATCGCCAATATAATGATGGCGCAAAAAAAGAGTGAATAACCGATTAGTTACTCACTCTTTACTAGGATTAAAGCAATACAGAATCCTTATCACTCTCTTGATTACGTCGCTCTCGTTCTTCCTCTAAGCGCTTCATATATACTTCGCCTTCTTTTTCAATAAACTCATTATCCATCTCTTGCTCTTTTTTTGAAGTATATAAAACCATGTAGCCACTTACGACAATCCCGATAATAACAAGATAGATCCACCATGGTAAAGTTTCCACTTGATTTCCTTCCCTTCCTAAGACAAGCCTTGTTAGTTTCACTGTATGAGGGTAGGACAAGAGTTATGACAATTTCTTTTTCAAACAAGTAAAGCAGTACTCCCATCTACAATCACCGTAGATAGAAGTACTGTCTTTAAAATTCTATCGATGAATCCAAACTGCACCTGCAGACTTGTCTTCTGCTTGGCCTACTACTTCAAACTTTAATCCTAGTTTCGGCAACTTACGTCCTGCATCTGGAATCATGCTGTTGATATACTGCTTAGAATCATCGAATTTCGCAACGCCTGGTAATCCTTTATAATCAAAGATACCGCGAGCTGGTGAATCTACTTTCCATGCTGGCGTTTGATCAAATGAGAATGCAGCATCTGCAATTTGATAACGCGTACTGCTTTTCACAGTCGGTTGTCCGTTTAATGTACCTACGATTGCCTCTGGATGAGAATCTACTACGCCTAAGAATCCTTCACCTGGATGAACGCCTACCCAGTTATCTGTAAAGCTTTGATCCGCATACCATACAACCATTCCTGTATTAAATACTGGGCCACGCGCATGTTGTAACGCCATGTCAGAACCAGCGTAATTTCTCCACTCTACATAATAGTTATGTTTTTTCTGTTCAAATCCGTTAGACACAGTAAATCCTTTTAACGTCATTGCTGGTTGTCCTTCTGCATCATCA
This sequence comes from Bacillus sp. IT-79MI2, assembly GCF_949768135.1. NCBI lineage: Bacteria > Bacillati > Bacillota > Bacilli > Caryophanales > Bacillaceae > Bacillus > Bacillus sp. IT-79MI2. Next base: position 43,623 of record NZ_CATKPV010000050.1, read on the forward strand.
GAAAAAGCAACTTTACCATCGACAGTTAAGCTTGCATTGTCTAAAGCAAATCCTTTATAAGCTACTGCAATATCTGTTAAATATTCAAACTGTAATTTTACTTTTTTCCCTTTGAATTGGCTTAAATCGTATGATTTATCAACCCACTTACCATCAGTTGTATCCATACCGCCTTTTACATCTTTTTCACCCATTCTATCAATGCGTGTCTTCGTTCCATCTTCTGCAATAGCGTACACGTCAAGGAAATCATACTTCGCTTCAAGCTCATAGAATGCCTTATAATCAAACTTAGCATTCGTTGCATTTGTTAAATCAAATACTGGTGTCTCAAGTGTTGTATAAATGTCATTTCCTTTTGTACTGTAATAAAACTTCTTGCCAAATGCCGATTCGATATTTTTTATATCTTTGTCCGGCAAATTAACGCGAACGATTCCTGGTCGGTTTGATTTCGTAACACTTTGGTCTAAATATGTTGCAGCACCGATTCCCGTGCGAAGTTTATCATAATCTACCTCAACGATATTCGCCCAGTTACCCTTCATATTCTTTTGGAAAAACTCTTTATTTTGTGGTGAAAAACTTGTTGGCTCTGTTCCTGCAATCTTTCCAGCCCAGCTGCCGCCGCTCATAATAGACCAAGATTCAACTGGTTCACCTTGTCCAGTGTACTTTGTATCGTACTCATCCGGTAAACCTAAATCATGACCGTACTCATGGGCAAACACACCAACCGCTCCATCTTCAGGCTCGATTGTATAATCGTATGCAGCCATCTTTCCGCCCCAATTCGGAACAGAAGCTTTTGTTCCATCAATTGCATATGGTTTTGATCCAAGTTTTGAACGGTGAGACCAAATCGCATCGTCTTTCAATTTACCGCCACCAGCTTCTTGTCCTACTCCCGCATGAACAACCATTAAATGATCAATAATGCCGTCTGACTCATTTTTATTTCCGTCACCATCTTGATCGTACTGATCAAACTGGTCAAAATCAGCTAAATTTATCCCTTTTTCTACTGCTGCTTTTAATGCTTCCTTCACAAAATCACGCGGCCCTAAAGGCCCTTTATTATCATGACCAGTTCCAGCATCTGCACCATAATCAGAAGCTTTTCCTGGAACAGTAAGCCACTCCGTTACAGTTCCATCAACTGTGTAGCTACCACCTGATTGCTCTTCATAATATTGCTTGAATGTATTAATTTTTGACCCATCAAATAGCGTAAATGGCTCATCACCAAATAACATTTTTTGATAATGCTCACGATTAAAGTCCTTAGCATACATATATCCTGGCGCTTGATCAATATTATTATGTTTAAAATCGCTAAATTCTACGAGTAAAACAAGCACTTTATCTTTTCGAACAGTTCCATTGTACTCTTCTTGCTTCGCTGGTGTAGTAGGTACTTTTCCATTTAATTTCCTAGGATTCAATCCTGCATCTTGTCCAGCTACTGGTCCTGCTGTTGGCTGCTGCGCCTGTTCATTTTCCTTCATTTTTGCATCTTTTACTTTTTTCATAAAATCAGAAGCTTCTTGCGTAAGACTATCCCCTGCAATTACTTCTTTCCCAGGGTTTTCCCCTTTCTTTTTCTCAACATACTTTTCAACAGCCTTTGATGTCTCAGCTTGTGATGCAGATTGATCAATTACTCCCCGTTGTTTTAGCGCTTCTGCCAAACGCTCCTCCGGTATTAAATGCTCATCTATTGGTAGAGATGATGTTGGTGTCTCAGCATACGCTGCATGACTTCCAAAAGCAAAAGTACTACTTAGCACTGCCGCTGTTGCTAATACTGACAAGGGTTTTAACTTCTTATTCTTTTTCAATGCATTTCCTCCCCGATGTTTGCGAATTATCGTTTTTTTTGTCGATAACAATATAATATTCGTATTATGATGAATATTCAATATTTTTCAATAAATAAAATGTTGAGAAATATTTTTTTATGCAGGGTGAAATACATAAGATAGCAAAATAAAAAAGTTCTGCCCTAAATAGCAGAACTTTCGTTCGAATCATCTTCTTAATTATGAAAGAAGGAACGGGTTTATAATTATAAAATTCTATTCATTGATAGATACAGCATGCTCTTCAAAAAAAGCTTGGACATATTTCATAAACTCTTCCGGCTCTTGACGGAACGGAGCATGATAACCTTTTTCAATAATATGGAATGTACTATTTTTAAATAGTTGATGATACGTTTCACCATTTTTCCACGGAACGCTTTTATCATTTCTACCCCAAATAATTAACGTCGGCACCTTAATCTCATCTGCATCCATCGCAATGCGGCGCTCCCTCATTTTCGTCAGTTCACTATAATGTTCTTTATCATCCCGTCTATTTTTCACTTCATTTTTATCATAATCCGTAATGGTAGATACCGTATTTACATCAACTGATAACTTTGGCTTTTGGAAACCTTCTTTTTGCTGGAAAGATTCTATCCCTGTCGAGTCCGCTAAAATAAGGTGCGTAATCGCCTCAGGATATAAGTACGTTAAATTAAGAGAAATCTCTCCCCCATGGAATGACCGAGCAGCGCAAACTTATCATAGCCTAGTTTTTTCATTAACTTATAATATAAATTTGCTTGTGCAGGAAATGAATACTGGAAATCCATCGGCTTAGAAGAACGTCCAAACCCTAAAATATCCACTGCAATAATCGTATGATCTTTCGCTAATTCTGGATAAATATCACCAAATCCATCAGAAGAACCCCCAAACCCATGAAGCATGAGCAGCGGTGGTTTCCCTTCACCAATTTGTTTAAAATATATCGTTTGTCCATCTATTTCTGCCATTTTTTCTTTTGTGTTTAATTTTGTTGCAACAGTATTTTTTACTTCTTCTACTTTCGCTGTCGGTTTCTCAACGATATTACAAACCATTAATAATACAAGTGAAAGACCACTAATTATATAGAACTTTAATTGTTTCAAGTTAATTGTCTCCTTTCTGTTACTGTAACTATGAACAAATACACTTACAATAAGCTTTCACTTTTTGTCATTATTTTATAGCCGACACAGTTGTAACCATTTTAGTTACAACTGTGTTAAAAAAATATACTTTCCCTCTAAGTAAGCATTGGGATATTTCTTGTATTTGATTATTTTCGTACTGTTCAACCCTCTTGTAATCATTATAGTTACAAATAAAAAGTAGGTCAATCATTTTTCAAAATTTTTATATACTTATAGAAATGAAGAATAAAGAAAAAAATAAAAGAAGAACGTCCTGTTAGTTAGTTCAGGAAAACGTTCTTCTGTTTTTGCTGTAAATTTACTTAAATTTCTTTTGGTGCTGAAAAATCTGCGTGGCTATTAGAAGGTGCTCCTCCCGTGTCCCCTTTGTTTAAAGCCACATTGTTAAAATCACTAAATCCAGCTGTAATAGATAACGTAAATGCAAAACCTACTGCTGTTAAGATAATTTTTTTCATCATTTTAACGCTCCTTTTTTTATTTGTTTTTTTCTTGCTTCTTTACTCATGTGATAATATTTGCTTGCTTTTTCATGATTGTTTTCATTGTAGAATTTATCAGCTAAACGCTCTGCATACTCTTCAATACAATCAAATAATTCTTCTTTTTCAAAGTACATAATTCCTTTTAAAACAGCCTTTTCGAATGCATTTATATTAGTATTCATTTCTTTTAAAATCATAAAACGATATTGATACTCCTGATTTTTAAATTGATTACAAATATGCAATCCTTTTTCTATTAATGATTCAGCAATATCTGAACGATTTAATTTCAAATTTTCATCAGCTTCTAAATACAATGCTCGGAAATGATTTGGAGATTTCTTTGTTACTTCTGATAAGTGACGAATTGCGGATTCGGATACATTTTGATTTGCATACAGTAAACCTAAGTTATTGCGTACCATGAGGATATATTTTTCATGATTTGTTTTTTGGAATACATCTAATGTAGCGTTCAATGTTTCTTCAGCTAACTCAAATTGTTTTAAATCAATACAACATAGTCCGTATATATTTTCACATAATGCAAGATTGATTTCATATCCTGATTGCTTAGAAAATTCCTCTTTTGCTTTTTGAATGAAATCAATTGCTTTTACTTGTTGGTATGAGTGATAATAAAATTCTCCTAACCTATAGTTAAATTCAGCCTTTTCGAATGGATTTGTAATGTATTGTAATAGTTTTTCAGCTTGATCAAACTGCTCTTTTGCTTCTGTATAGTTTGTGATAAGTCTCAAATGAAAGCCTTTAAAAAAATGATAATAATATGCTAGAAGCCCTTCTGTCGGAATTTCAAAAGATTCTACTCTATCAAAACTATCTTCTTTAACCGCAACCCAGTCAGTCAGGACATTGTATCTGAAATTTAATAATGCATAATACAATAATACATCCTGATTTGCTTCTACCTGATTCAGGTTATTATCAATTTCTTCTTTACATCGTGTCGCTTTTTCCACTTGTTGTTGCAACATTACTTGATACCAAGTGTCTAGTGAATGTTTCATTTGTTCTTTCGTTACTACATGTGTGCTCACAACAATTCATCCCCTTCATTTTCATCTACAATAAACTGAATGTTAACACAATTCCACAAATTGTATACAGAATCCCTTTTTTAAGTTGATTGAGAAATAATTGTTAGAATATTCAACTCGAAAGACACAATTAAAACCTACCTCATAAATAAAAAGCATTATACCGATTGGTGTAATGCTTTTTATTGGGGTGAAAAATTTACTTTAGGAAGAATATGCTTTTGTAAACTGTTGCTACTAAATGCACTTACTGTTTGTGTGTTTGGATCAAATTGCAATCCTAATGCTTTAAATATAACCTCTGTTTGTACAGGGGATACACTAAATGATACTGTGTCATTATCTAGGTAAATATTTAATTCAATGCTCTCAATCATTATCTTTCATCTCCAATTTTTTGATTCATTCTTGGCTATTTTTTGTTTTGGAATAGCTTTTTGTTTTTCTCTTAAAACCTCAATGGAATTTAAAGGTTTATCTTCTTCGTAATAACTTAATAATATTTGTCGTTTTGTATCGTTCCCTTTCATCATAATGTTAAGATTTACGATATAAACGCCATTTTGCTTTTTCTTGATGAAGTTGTTTGCTTGTAGCTTTCTCATTAACTTTGCAATAGTAGGCTCAAAAACCCCGACATCACTAAAAAACAAATTAATTAAAAAGTTAAGCATCTAAAATCCCCAAAACCATTGATATAACTGGGTTTTCCCTACTTTTTTGTTTAATTTACTCTCTTCTATAACCAAAGAGGCTTTTCATAAAATACCTTTTACTCTATATGTTTATGACACTAGAAGGGGCTAGCCCCCCGCTTCGATTCACTTCAGCCACTGCGCTCACATCCAAAAACAAAGGGTAATACTTTTATGTTTGATATCCGCCTTATTAAAAATATTTTCCGTATAGGAAGTGAATAAGCTTCCTATACGGAAAATATTACATATTAATACTTTAGGAAATTTTAAAAGTAAAGAGGTGGTTTTTAAATGTATAATGGGTCAATATATTTTCCTTATATAAATTATAATCAATACTTCGATCGTCAATTCCCTGTTCCTCAGATTCCAAGTATACCGGGAATGCCAAGTTTTCCGAGTGCACCAGGTTTTCCGGGAATGCCAAGTTTTCCGGGTGCACCAGGTTCCCCAGGGACACCAGGTTTTCCGGGTGCACCAGGACAGCAAAGTTCACAAGCTCCAACATCTCCTCCTCCATCATTTATTCCTCAACAATCAACTGCTTCACCATTTGCTGTTGATCCAGGAGCAATTTCATTCTGTTTATTTCGAAATACCTATATATGGCTTAGTAATGGTGAACAGTTTTGGTATTATCCGATTTTTGTAGGACCGAGGTCTGTTGCTGGTTTTAGATGGAACGGTAGGTTTTGGGTTATTTTTGGAATTGATACGAGAAGGATTATTTCATTTACATGTTTTTAAAAATTATAGAGTAACGATAAAAGTTTAACTATATAAACAAAAGAGGTATTAGAATGAAAAACTTTCAATCATTTGATGGTACAATCACTATGATTAACGATTTTGTAACAGGATCAAATGAAGAAATAGGATGTAATAAATTAATATCCGTAGATAATGGTTATGGGACTCTAGTAAATTTTGTAGTGAAACCAAATACTTATTTTATTGACTACGCAGCGGTAGTAGTAGGAGATAAAGTAACTGGATTTTACGATGCTAACGTCCCTGTTCCTCTCATTTTCCCACCACAATTTCAAGCAATTGTTATAGCGAAATATATACCCTCTCAAAATGTAAAAGTAGATAATTTTAATGAACAGTTAGAGAGTAGTGATGGAAAATTAAAATTAAATATTTCTCCTTCTACTCAAATTTTATTAACAAATGGCCAATTTTTTACAGGGAATCTTGCGAATCGAAATTTAATAGTTATTTATGGTCTTACAACAATGAGTATACCAGCTCAAACTACACCATATAAAATCATTGTTTTGTGTCAAAAGTGATTTTTATTTTAAAGGGTCTCTCGGTTTATTTGAGAGGCTTTTTTTGTTGCATGTTCAGCTAGTTTTTTCGGTTCATAACATTGCATATTTATTTTAGTTTTGCAACACCCTCGATATAGTTTGTATATACAGTATGCTTGCACTTTTTCGATTCTATCAGGTTATAAAAAATACGAAAAAGTGTTGTTTTTTAAGGAATATTTAAGGTTATATATGTATAATAAAAATAGATATGAAGATTGAGAGTATAATGTTTTTACTGATGCGAGGTGAAACAAAGAAACGAAAAGAGGGAATAAATTGCATTTGGATTTTGTAGCTCAGAAACAAAGAAGAAATGAATTGCGTTTTAATTTTTCTGTTCAGCAAGCAAGAAGGAACCCATTACTTTCTTTCATTATTAGCGGAATGTGGACCATTTTTTTAGAAATGTTGTTTTTTATCACGCTAGGCTATTTCGAATTAGAGAAGACTAAGCTATTTTTTAATGAGGGAATCACATTAAGTATAGTTACTATAATTTTATGGAGTATACTATTTTTTATTGTTTATTTGAATAAAGGGATAACCAATAGACTTAGACCATCTATAAGAATTCATATTTTATTGTTTTTAATAGCTCATTTAATAGCTTGGCTTTATATATTCATACAAGAAAATATGAATTATTCACTTGTGAATAATTGGATTTATTTGCAGTATGCACAGTACCTATTCAGCTTGGTATTCATTTATATGGTGTATATTTTAGTTTATAATTTATTTGGTAAAATTTTACCAAGTGTAATATTAACTAGTTGTTCTTTAATTATTTTAGCGATTGTTAATTATTTCAAAATTATGTTCAGAGGAGAGCCGCTTTATCCGTCTGACTTTACACAAATCGGGCATATGCAGTCCGTTATACCGATGGTTATGGATTATTTTAGTTTGAAAAATATATTGATAGTAATCATTAGTATAGCTTTATTTATATTTGTAGTTTTTTATATTCGAAAACACATTAACTCTATAAAAATCCATATTAGTATGAGGATTGTTTTAATATGTGCATCCGTGTTTATGGTATATTCGTTTAGTAATTACCCTAATACATTTGTGAATAAGTTATTTGCAAATGGGGGGATATACTTCCCTTTGTGGAATCAAAATATGAACTATGGTCAAAATGGTTTGGTTTTGGGGTTTTTAAGTAACTTAGATACAACGGTCATCCAGGAACCAGAAGAATATTCAAAAGAAAATATGCTTCAAATTGCAGAGAATATAAAGAAACAATATGGCGATAATGTGGGAGAACAAAAAAAAGCAGAGAAACCGAATATTATATTTCTTATGAGCGAGGCTTTTTGGGATCCTACAAAACTAACGAACCTTTCATTTAGTGAAGATCCGGTGGCGAATTTACATCATTATATTGAGAGTTTTCCAGGTGGACAAACAATAGCTCCTACATTTGGGGGAAATACAGCGAATACAGAATTTGAAGCGTTAACGAGTTATTCAATGAGTTTGTTAATGCCTGGTTCTATACCATATCAACAAGCTGTTACAGGTCAGAAAGAAATTCCATCCATCGCAAGTGAATTGAAAAAGCAAGGGTACTATGCGAGTGCAATTCATGCTTTTAATCGAGCGTTTTATAAACGGGACGATGTATATAATACATTTGGATTTGATAACTTTAATGCAGAAGATACGATGAAAAATAAAGAATTAGCTGGAGACAATATTAGTGATTTATCTATGAGTAAAGAAATAATAGATGAATTGAATAAGAGAAAACAGCCTACATTTATTCATGCGGTGACGATGCAAAATCATTTTCCATATAATCCAGAGCGGTTTGAAGAAAATAAAATAGAAGTTAGTGGATTAACAAATGAAGAATCAAAAGCAGAATTAGAAATCTATACGGAAGGTGTAAGGCGTTCCGATGAAGCTCTACAATATTTAATAGAACAGCTTAATGGGTTAGAAAGACCTACTTTATTAGTCTTCTTTGGGGACCACTTGCCAGTGTTAGGAACGAATAAGGCTATTTATAAAGAGGCTGGATATATAGAAAATGAAGAAACTTTAAGTGAAAAATTAACTATGTCAGAAACGCCATTACTAATGTATGCAAACTTTGATTTGCCAAATGATAACTTAGGCTTAGTAAGTCCGATTTATTTTTCAAATCTTGTTCTTGATTATGCTGGATTAAATAAATCACCATTCTATCAGTTTTTATCGGAACTACACAAAGAAATACCAGTGCTTAAAGATGATTTAAAGGTCGATAAAAATGGAGAAGAAATAAAAGATTTAACGCATAAACAAAAAGAAATGTTAGAGCAATATAAACTTATTCAATATGACTTACTTGCTGGAAAGCAATATAGTAAGGACATATTATTCAAATAAGCGAAAAAAAGAACTTGTATACGATACAAGTTCTTTTTTTATAGTATTTAACGGGGTAACCAGACAAGCTGGGTTAATTAGGGAGTATTACCTGTACATTTAGTATAAATTAAAATGTAATCGTTTTATTGAAATGAATCTTTAAGCTCAGGTGAATCAGAATAGAATTTCGCTTTTGATGGTTGAACACTGCAAATAAATAGTGTAATAGATACCAAAAACATTATAAATGCTCCTGAAACTACAACAAATCGTATAGATATAAGCTCGGAAGAAATACCAAAGATTGCAGTAACGGTAATAATTAAAAAAGCCTCAATAAACCCGTAAATACTTACAACTCTCCCCATCACATCAACAGGTATATTGTTTTGATAAAATGTGTAAAAACCAGTATTAGAAAAGGCAGTAGCAAATGACAAAACAAAAGCTCCTATAGATGCTATAAAAAAGGTATTAGAGGATGTAAAAACCACATAACCTACTGCAGTTATTAAGGAACCCATACCAATAAGCCATGAGGTAGGTATTTTTTCAATAATTATTGCATTGGATAAAGAACCTGCTAATACTCCTGCTCCAGCAATGCTGACTAAGACTCCATATTCACCTTCAGATAAGGAAAGTATCCTAGTTGCAAAAGCAGCTTCCAGCGAATCTGTAGCTGTCATCATGACTATCATCGCACTAAACAAAAGATAAATCATCATGATATATAGATACTTACGACTAAATCCAATAACAAGCTTCCAATCATCTATTAATAGCTTAAGAGATAATTTTGTTGTATCTGATGTTTTTTCTAATTGTGCAGCGGATTCTACATTAGGCATTCCTACTGTAATTAATGCAGATAAAAATAAAGCTACAGCATTGATATAAATAGCCATATTAGGTGTACCAATTGTAAACATCATTCCTGCTATTGCTGGTCCAGTCAAAAAAGCTCCGGAATCAAGTAGGCTACGCAAAGAATTGAAACGTTTTCTTTGCCCTGTTGGTATTAACTTCGTGATATAAGTTACCGATGTTGAGTGGTACATAGAACTCGCTATTGTAATTAGAAAGACCATAGTATATATAAGCCCTAAAGAAGAGAAGAAAGGTAATAATGCAATTAGAACAGTCTGAAAGACATCTAGTGCTATCATGAGATATTTTTTATTTAAACGATCTACAAGACTTCCTGACCAAATATTAGTAAACAACGTTGATAAAGCCCTAATAATATATAAACCAGAGACAGCAATAGCCGACTCTGTTATGTTAAGGACGATAAGGTTTAGAGCGATAAAGTAAACCCAACTTCCAACACTTGAAACACCAATGCTAAACAATAAGATAGATGGATACCGCCAAGTTTCCAATGTTTTTTTAAAACTCAATTGAATTCCTCCTAAAATATAATCAGATAGAATGCAACACTTAAAACAAAATAAAAAAATCCCACCCCCAAGACTTAAGTGTCTTGAGGACGAGATTTTAGATCGCGGTACCACCCCAGTTTATTAATATGTCACCATATTAACCTTATCAGGTACAACAAAAATACTTATACCCTAGCTCTATAACGGGAGCGCCCGTCACACTATCCCCCTATAGCGGGTTCCAATGTGCTGCTCTGAGCCTTGCTTCAATAAAGAAATTCTAACCCTTTTTCAGCTACCAGGGTTCTCTGTATAGAATTCACTTTATTTACTCTTCTCTTCATTGCATTTAATTTCATATACAATAACATTATTGGATATATATTGTAAATGTTTTTTTATATCTCATATACAAACTTAGTTAACATAACCCTACTTATTGGTAGTAGCCGAAACGATAAAAATGAACTTCATTGCTATAACAGATACCAAATTTTCGTTTAGGGGGTACTTCAAAATCTTAGCTTGATGGCGATGCCACTTTTAAAAATAAAAAGGGCAAGCAACCCCAGCTATACGCTAAAATCACTTGCCTCATAAGTATTATTTAGTTATGAAAAGTAGGCTTATAAAACGAACGATTATCAAGCGCAAAGACACGTTCTGTGTATTCACCTGGTTTCGTGCGTCCAAGCGCACGGTCCATCATGTTCATCTTCGCATCTAAATTATCGATGTAATGCAGAATTTCCGCTTCTTTTACTAATGGCGGTTTTGGGCTACCCCATTCAGCTTTGCCGTGATGAGATAAAACGATGTGCTGAAGAATTAATACTTCTTCTCCTTCAATTTTCAGTTCATCGGCTGCTTTTCCAATTTCGTTTACCATGATGGAGATGTGACCTAGTAGGTTTCCTTCCAATGTATACGTTGTTGAAATTGGACCAGACAATTCAATTACTTTACCAAGGTCATGTAAAATAACACCTGCATACAGTAAATCTTTATCTAAAGATGGATATAGCGTAGCAATGGCTTTCGCTAAATCAAGCATCGATACAACATGATAGGCAAGCCCTGATACAAACTCATGGTGATTTTTCGTTGCTGCTGGATAGTCTAAAAATTCACTTTGATGCTTATTTAATAAGTGTCTTGTGAGACGCTGAATGTTTGAGTTTCTCATTTCAAATATGTACTGTGTAATCTTTTCTACCATATCTTCTTTTTTCACTGGTGCTTTTTCAACAAAGTCTGATATATCTGTTACTTCATTCGCATTTGCAACGCGAATTTGCTTCACACGAAGTTGAATGCGCCCTTTATAGTTTTGAATATCTCCAGCTACCTTAACAATCGTTTCTGCTACATATTGTTTCTCAACTTCTGGTGATACATCCCATAGCTTCGCTTCAATATCTCCAGTTTGGTCTTGTAAGATTACTGTTAAAAATGGCTTTCCATTACTCGCGATACCTTTTGTCGCTGTCTTAATTAACAAGAAGATATCGACTTGTTCACCAACTTCATATTCTGCAATTTTCTTTTTCATTCTGATTCCTCCACCAACTTAAGTACTTTTAGTATAGCACATTACACCTTATTTTCTTTACGCTCATGTGTTAATTTTATAATCTGTTTTTCCGCAAAGAATGATAATAGATGGGCATGACATGTAAAGAAAATCACTTGTCTATCCTTCGCAATTTCTTTTATTAACTGGGTTGTTCGTTTTGTTCGTAGTGCATCAAAATGCACAAAGCTGTCATCAATAATAAATGGATAATCATGCTCAAACGTCCGCGCTAACGCAAAGCGCAATGATAAATAGAGCTGTTCCGCTGTCGCTTGACTGAGTTCATGACTATAAAAACGAATACCATCACTCCGTTCTACAATAAACGGCTCTGTTTCTGATGGTGAAAAAATCTTACTATACTGACCACCTGTTAAATATACAAAATACTCCTCGGCCTTTTGTAAAATGCGCGGCAGCTGCACTTCATGATAGTATTGCTTCGTTTTTGTTAATACTGTTTTTGCCGCTGCATACGCCGCCCACTTCTTCACTTGCTCACGTACTTGAGACTTTTTCATTTCCCATTCATGGAGTAAATCACCGTACGTACTACCTTCTTCTAAGTTCGCAATTTCCACACGGTGCTCCGCAATGCGCTCGGTCAGTTCCTTCTCTTGCGAAAGGAATTTTTGTATATGAAGCGCTTCTTGCTTCAGTTTTCCTTCATACCCTTCCACTTGATAGTGTTCCGCTAATGATAAGCTCTTTAAACGTTTTTCTAACATGTCAATCTGAGGTGATAGCCGCTCTACTTGCTTCTCTGCATCTTCACGCTTTTCTGCTCGCTTGCCCGCTTCTAAAAACGTTTCTTCATCAGTAGCTGCTGCCACGTTCCATAGCGCATCTCTTTCTAATGTAAGTTGCTCTACTTGATGCTGTAATAGTGCTTGTTCTTCTTTCCAATCAGCTAGCTTCCCTAAAAGCTGCTCCCTCTTTTGTTTCTTTTCTTTTTCCTTTTGAATACGATTACTGATCATATGAAGATGATCAAAATCTGTATTTTCCATAACGTTTTCTAGTCTATGTTCAAACTGCGAAATCATTTCATATAATATTCCTTTTCGCTCCGCCAGCTTTCCTACCTCACGATATAACTGCTGCATCTTTTCAATGCGTTCAAATGCCGGCAATACATGTGCATATGTATAAAAAGTCGGGAAAGAATAACGCGCATTATATGTATCCACTTGCTCTCCCACATGAAACGTATCTCGCTCCCATTCTTCATATGCAGAAACACCTTTATCATAGGTTCTTTCAATTTGTTGTAATTTATAAGACTCTCGCTCAAATAATTTACGGATTTCTTCATCTTTTTCTAATTGATAACGAATGGATAGCGCCTCTTCATTTTGCCTTCCGCCTGCACTTTGCTGCAGCGAGAGCAGTTCTTCTTGTAAACCATCGGAAGAAGTATCTTTATACAAAACAAGTGCAAGTACAATTAGGACAAAGACGATAACACTCGTAAATAACAGCGCACGGTTATCTAAAAATACACTTGTCAGCAAAATCACTGTATTAATAGCTAACAAAAGGAAACAAACTTTCTGCCAACGCTTTTTCTTTTCCTGCGCATTTTTCATTCTTTCTTCATACTTACTGCTAGTACCTATAAAACCTGCACCGTGAAACGATTTTTCCTTTTCTACAAGTTTTTGTCGCTCTTCATCCGCTAACATCTGCTTTCGAATGTGCCCTACATTCTCTTCCTGTTCTTCTAATTGCTCCTGGGCCACTTTAAAGCGCTCATCAAGCTGCTCTTTCCGATTATCTAATTCTCTTGCCTTTTGCACAGTTTGCGTTATCATTTCTTTCGCTGCAAGGCTTGTATCAAATGAAAGCACACTTTCTTTCTCAAAAGTAGCACCAATTTGCTGCTCAAGCTCTTCTATCTCTTCTTTCATATTTCCAATACTTACTGTAATATCGCGCATTTCTTGACGTGCATTTTCATATGACATATGCTGCATACGAAGTTCTTCTACATAGCTATCCTTTTGCAAGAGCTCTTCTTGTACTTCTACCCCATCCACTTCCGTTTGCACCATTTCCATCCTTTTTTGGATGGAATCCAATTGCACCCCGAGCGGCTCGAGTTTTACTTTTATCATTTCATAACGTTCTACTCCTCGAACAGGAAACGGATTCTTCTGTTCTTCTAGCGCTTTTTCATATGCATGTTTTTCAATCACAAGAGGTTGCAATGCAGCCAATACTTCATAGTCTTGCTTACGCTTTTCTGCCATCTCTTTTTCATTCCGAATATGAGCAAGACGCCCTTCATTTTCTTTTAACTGCCCCATTAACTTTTCATACGTACCAATCTTCCCTTGCCACGCCCCAAGCTTTTCTTGGAGCTTCTTTATTTCTTGAAGTGACGTATTGATCTCAGGCTTACGACCATTTGGCTTAAAACGCTGCTCCATTTCTTTTTCTAACTTTTTATCTAACTGCAGCAGAGCATCGCTCCCAACTGCACTCGCCGAAAATAAATAATTTCCGATTTCAGCTTCTCCAATATGATGAATATTTTGAAGACCGTGCATATCAAACGAAAAGATAGAATCAAACAGGCTCTCATTCATCCCGCTCAGCACAGTCTGTAACACTTCTTCTCCAGCTGTTTTTCCATCTTCAAAGTAAACCGTTACTTCCCCGGCAGCCGTTTTCGGCAAGCGCTCGATTTTGAGTCTCCCATACTGCTCCGTCATAACAGTCACCCTACCGCCGTACTTTCCGCCTTCTTTCGGCTCATAACGCCTTTGTCCCCTTATTGGGAACCCAAACAAAATACTCTTCATAAACGAACGAATCGTTGATTTTCCTGCTTCATTTTCACCGTACAACACCGTCAGCAATGAAAGATCCATTTCCACATTTTCTAATTTTCCATAACCATAAATATGGAGTTTTTCAATTTTCATTTTTTATCCCTCTCTTGCTGGAATAGTTGCTCTAATATAATATTTTTCGCTTCCTTTTGAATCTCTGCTTTTTCCTCATCTGAAAAGGATTCAATCACGTTACGCGCAACAGGAGATGTCCAAATCGTCCTGAGCACCGCATCCATATTCGTAAATGATTCCAATTCTTGCAATACACTACCAACAAAATGATTCTCCTTTTTTAATCGCTGGATTTCTGCAAATGAAACCGTTTCATTCTTCCACTTCATCACATACACAAAATCTCTTCGTTCTTCTCCCGCTGCTAAAATATGAAAAATCTCTTCCACTCGTTTTTCATCACGCAAATAAGGAGATAATGGTCCTTGTCCGATGAATACAACTGTCAAAAGAGTTCCTTCCTCTTCCTGACGCCATTCATTCATCACTTCCGTACAAGCTATCATAAGGTCATCAACCGTTTGCAATTCATCAATGCTAATTTCCGTCTCTCCCCAAACTACATCCGCCGCACCGAAAAATGAACACACCGTTCCCTGCTCTGTTATCTCAACAAGATACGCCCCCTTCTCTCCTGTTTCCTTCCGGTGGCGTCCTTGTATATTGCCTGGATAAATGATATACGGCTCCTCTGCTAAAATCTCTCGCTTATGTATATGCCCAAGAGCCCAGTAATCAAATCCCTTTTCTTTTAACTCACGAATTTGAAACGGCGCATAGCGATTATGTTCCGCATCGCCTTCCACACTCCCGTGAAGCATGCCAATATGAAAAGGCGCATCGCTCATTTTTGCATACTGCGCCGTCATATTATCCGTTACAGCCTGCTGCAAATAACTAAACCCATAAATAGATGCAAGCAGTTCACCATCTTTATAAAACGGCTTTTCTTCTACATATGGCTCTGCAAACACATGAACATTTTCAGGAAACTCAATTGCTGCCCAGCTTCCCCCTAAATGATCGTGGTTACCATGAATGATATAAACCGGAATCTCATACTGCGAAAGGCGCTTCATCTGCTCCCTCACAAACACTTGCGCCCTAAGACTTCTCGTTTCCGCATCATATAAATCTCCTGCTAGTAATACAAAATCAACGCGCTCTTGAATTGCTTTATCGATAATACGCTCAAACGACTGAAACGTACTTTGCTTCATTCTCTCCCAAACAGATGACGGCACATTCATTTCCATCCCTTTAAACGGACTATCCAAATGCAAATCTGCCGCATGTATAAACTTTACTTGTTTCACAAATAAACGATCCTTTCTTTATCCGATAAAAGTTTCACTCTATTTTACCACGCTATGTCATATATTTCTTTGCATATTCTAGCGATTTATGACAAAATAGTTATAAGATTCTGATTTTAATTTTTGGAGGGAATTTTCATGGGAGTATACGTTCTAACAGTCTTTGAAAAAGATGGTTCAAAAATGCTAGACGAATCATTCGAGGCGGCAACAGAAGCAGAAGCGAAATCAAAAGGAGCATCCATTTTACAAGAAAAGGGATTGCATAAGCACACACATCGCTGCACATCTTCAGCGGGAAAACTCGTTTTATTCCAGCGCTAAAAAAAGAAGCGTCATCCGCTTCTTTTTCATTCTATATCTTCATCACACCACGTAAATACCACATCTAGAATCCGGTTACCAATACGCACGCGTCTGTTCCACTTTCCAGTTTGAATTTGGCGCTGCAATTCATCTTTCATCTTTTCCGTCCAGTCGTGAATGGTTCCATTCCCGTCGTACGGATATACGCTAGGAAACTCTTCCTGCAGAAGACTCAGGCTCTCTGCATCCAAATGAAAATGGAAATAGTAGTTAGCCGTAAGCGATGGCTCTTGCAATCGTAAAAACGGATCGTCAATTTGCTTTCTATTTCGGTAGAAAGTAAATATATTCACCTTTCCGCTCGTAATTTGGTCAATTTGAATTTCGTGCTTCTCTATAATCACGTCGTGCCCACCTCGTTATATACTACCCTTAGTATATATGTCTTTTGCACCAAAGTTAACCATTTTCAAACGAAATTCATTTCCTTCATCTATTTCCCGTACCTCCAAGTAACAATCAGAACACATAAAAAAACAAATTTGAAGGGGAGCGATTCTATGTATTTCGGTAGCAAAGGTTGGTATGTAAAAGAACTAAAAAAATTAGGTATCCGTACTTATGAAGGTAAAAAACTAGAATCCTATCGTACGCATGTGTTGGCTAGTTTGCTTGAGAGAATGAAGAAAGAGTCGGCTTAATACTAATACAAGAAAGAAGCAACGTTTGTTTTTGCGTTGCTTCTTTTTTATTTTTCATAAAGGCTGTTTTCGTATATATTGGAGACACAAAATCTTGAACGCATTAGGAAGTCTTGGTTTTAATCAATTACAAGGCATCATAGTGAGCGACGAAGCTTTCTTTCGATAATCTTTAAAAGGTCATCGTGAAATCGCTCATAGAAAAGACAAAAAACGTGGTGAGAAAGACAAAGAAACAACTTGAATTAGTCCAAATTGTTTTCCCTTAAGAAATGTATAATTTGTCCTTTGTGGTGGTTATCGTGGTCTGTAAATTCCTTAACAATATATATAAGTGAGTAAGGTGCTCCAGTATGTGGACAATGAGTTACACCATTTGCAGTTAATGACTTGCTTAACTTTTCGATTGGAAATTCGTTAAGTTCTTTTATAAGTAGTTCCCTTGTATTTTTTGCTTCTTCAAGAAGTTTTGACTGTGATATTCCTGATTTTGCATAGTCTGATGCCTTTTTATTATGTGTATCAAAATTTGGAAACTCCATTCCCTTTTCATTTTGTACAGATGGGAGGACTTCCTTTAATAGATGATTATCCCAATTCATAATATGGGCTATTATCTCACTTACAGACCACTTACCTTCGGCTATTGGTTTAGACCATAATGTATCATCAATTTCTTCTAAAGTGCTTAACCAAGATGAATAATGACTAAAATTGCTAATTATGTTTTTTACCTCACTCAATTTAATCCCTCTTTTCTAAATTAATTTAATATAATTATAACATTAAACTCACAATAAACAAACATATGTTCTTGTTGATATTTTCAGTTATAAAACCAACAACCTTTGATAAAAAAAGAAACCGATGATATGCATTTCGGTAGCAAAGGTTGGTACTTAAAGAAATTAGGTACCCGTTCCGATGCTTCGCCACATGACTTGGATAGTGATGTAGCAATGTTTACCTTAGTTCTGTATAAACATCTGAATTTGACAACTATAGGATTCTGTATTAAAGAAATCATTAAGTAACTCCACTTCAATAACACTTTTAATTTTTAAATTATTTTCTTTCACATATTTAACTATTTTTCTTCTACGTTCCTCTTCATTCTCTTTACTATAGGCTAAAGTTACATACTTTCCCTTTGGTAATATTTTTATATTTTGTTCAGCTTCTATATTAAACTCCCCTTGAAATCCACTAAAAACATACTTTGGTTCTACATTCCACTCTGTATTAACGTTATAGAGGATTCCTCTTTCCATTGACATTTTTCCTTCCTTCTCTTGAATGATTTTCTCTAAATCTGAATAGGAAAGTAACTCCTGTAAACTTCCTACTTCTTTACATGGCGCTACAATGACATACCGCTCTGCAAAGAACTGAGTAGATATCTCATCATTATTGACTATATCTTTAGAAGTCTCTACCTTCATATGTAAGCTATCAATGGTTTTGATGATTTCTTGCATTTTCTTTATGTTTTCTTCTGCTTCTTCTCTTTTTAATTGTAAAAATTGTAGTAATTGATCCGTATCACAGCCCTTAAAAATCTCTTGAAGTTCTACGATACTAGTCCCTAACTCTCGACAGCTTTTTATGATATCTATATGAATAAATTGATCTATAGAATAATATCTATAACCTGTTGTTTCATCAATATATCTTGGAATAAGTATCCCCTTTTTGTGATAATATCGTAACGCTTTTATTGTAATGTCCTTTATTTTAGCAACTTCCCCAATCGAAAATAAATTTTTCACTATAATCACTTCCTTTATATTTTTTCTTATACCACCGTTGACTCTACCCTTAGAAGAGACTTTATTATCATAATAAGATATTCACAAGAAAATACTATATAAATCCATTTTAATTTCTCGACATCTAAATCTCTGCTACACAGAATAAAAAGTAACCTACGCTCGCTCGCTTGCTATTTCTGCTTTTACTTCGCATGTGGCAAAAATAGGCCCTGACCGCTTCTATGCATGGCCAGATGCTCTCGCCCACCTAAGAAGAAAGGTTTTTATGTCGTTTTTTTAATTGGAGTTTATATATAAAGAGGAGTTTATAAACATGAACCAAGTAATATATAGAAACCTAGTTAAAGAAGATTATGAAGCTGTTAAAATTTTAATTGGTGAAGCATTTGGTTTCAATGAATTTATCGAGGATAAAAAATTTTTAGATTCAGTATTAAACATGTACTTGCAAAGTTGTATTTTAGGAAGTTCATTTAACAAAGTAGCAGAAAAAGACAATAAGATTATCGGCGTTATTTTGGGCGATTCCAAAAAAGATAAAAATCGTTTAAAGAAAGCTCATAATACTCTAAGTCTTACCTATAGTATGCTTAAAGTATTCATGGCTAATAAGGAAAATAAAAAATTCATGAAAGAATTCGCAAAGGTTCAAGATGCATATAAAGAGCTTATCCAAGAAAAAGAAGATGATTTTCAAGGGTGTATACAGTTATTTATTGTATCAGGAGAATCAAGAGGCCTTGGAGTTGGTAAGGCGCTAATGAATCATTTGTATGATTATATGAACTGTATGAATGTAAAATCTTTATATTTATATACGGATAACAGATGTAACTATGGATTTTATGACAGTCAACACTTTGAGCGTATCAATGAAAAAGAAATTTATCTTGATTCCATAAAAGCAAACCTTAATGTATTTTTATACTGTTATGAGTTTTAGCGAATGGTAAAACCGTATCCCTTATTAACATGCCTTAAAGTTAATATAGTCATATGGACACAACTTAGTTAAAACCTTACAATATTGTGTCCGTATGACAACGCTTGTACCGAGTCATTTCACGCCATTTCACATAGATAGGTCATCCGTTTAGATCATGTTTATTTTATAAACGGGTAACGTTAGGAAAATGCGGATTTACAACGTTAAGGAAATCTCAATATAAAAAATCCCAATTAGTACTCAAATCATAAAACCCATATTTCGGAAATTTGCACACTAAGGAACCGACTTTTTAGATTAGCTTTTTTACTTGTTTGATACTTTCATCAACAAAAAGTAAAATCATCTATATAACAAGGGCAAGGGAATGCTTGTATATTGAATCTATACTGCATTCCCTTACTTCTCCATTGTTTACTTGTTGTTAAAATGAAACCATATCAACAACAATATATCTAGAAAATCAAAAGAATCTCTTCAGGTCCTATGAAGAGATTCTTCTTTCATGTAATAAATATTATTTAAAGTAAAAAAACAGTATATGTAAAAAATAATAATGGTAAAAAGATAATATTTTATTTATAGTATTAGCCCCACCTACGCTAAATACCATGACAGCCACTCGTGCCATCCAACCCATTATCATTATAAAAGAAAACGCTTTCAATGTAAACGATTTCCTGATTATTTAGATCTAAATACTTTATATGCAATATTACATGAAAATACATATGTATAATCTACTATAATTTACAGTGAAGTTTATAATATACTCCAACATGTGAGAATATACCAATTTAGTTATACCCCTAAACCAAAAAAAGAGATCCTTTTATTTTTTAAGGACCTCTTTTTTTAATAAAATCCATATAAACGATCCATATAGAGGTACCGCCACATCCATCAACTTAAGAATATTTACTACCCATTATTGTTAAAAACGTTGTTCTTTCTAGATTAATAAGAAGGGATAACCACAAAAATCCCCTTAGAGTATGTCTACTCTAAGGGGATGATCCTATCATTTCATGAGATGCTTTTTTTATTTTATATACGTACAGCAGTACCACTTACAGCAACCATTAACATTCCGTCACGAACAACCTCGTAGTCTACATCAACGCCAACAATTGCGTTTGCTCCCTTTTGCTTCGCAAGTTGTTTCATTTCTTCCATTGCAATATCACGAGCTTCTTTTAATTTACTTTCATATGCACCAGCACGGCCACCTACAACATCACGCACAGAAGCGAATAAATCGCGGACGATATTGGCACCCATAATTGCTTCACCATTTACAATATCAACATACTCAATAATTTCTTTCCCTTGAATTCCAGACGTTGTTGTTACAATCATTACTGACACTCTCCTGCAATTTATAATTTTGATTAACATTTCTTATGTCTTTATTATTACATTAAAAAAGGTAATAAACTATCTCATAACCTTACAGAAAGGTGACAGTTTTGTAAGGATTCATAAATAAAAAGAACAGAATCACTTTCATGGACTCTGCTCTAATCATTTTAGTTTATCCCGCATTAACGGACAGTAACACTCCCACCTCAAAATTCAGCGAAAGCAAAGAAGTTAGGTGGGAGATGAACTGTCCGTAAAAGCCCGATTCGTTCAACTAATAATCAGTGGGGGATGAAGAAAACCCCTACTGATTAAAGTTTCACTTTATTTTTCCTATTAAACACTCGCTCTATTTTTTCGAATCTCAATTGTGTATAAACTATAGAGGAGCACTCCTAGACCTAGCATTTTTTCATTCTTAGACGCATTGGAACCTAATGTAATAGTAGGCACATTTAATCCCATAAACCTTTCGCTCCATTCTATAGGCATATACCCTTGCTTACCGATTGCTAATGTACGTCCATCTGTTGTGCGGAGAGTACTTTGAATAAAATCAAACTCGACTTCTACATCGGACAACTTTGTGGCTTTATCAGTCATCAAGGAACCACGTATCATGGTAAATCCTTGTATCATCTTTTCCTTAAACATACCAATCTGGTTATAATTCGAATCATAGATTACCCAATCATACCCGTCCGCTTCAGTATGAAAATATGCAAGAATTTCCCCGGTACTCGTTTCTAATCCATAAACATCTTTATTATTTAAAAAAGGTATCACTGAAAAAAGAATGTTAGATGAAATGATCTTTGTTCCAGCAACATATCCCCCATCAGGATGATATAAACCAAATTGCTTGTTCCGTTTAGGTAATTCTAATACGACAAACGTATCAACATCCCAAAACGTTACATTACTTTTAACAGTATTCTTTTGTATCAAATTTCCTTTTCTTACCTGCCAAAATCCAATTCCGAAAAAGACAGAAGAAACAAGAACAATAAAGATAATCTGTCCCCAATTCACAAATCCCCAAGTCCCATATACACACCACAGCGCAAATAGAAAAATACCGGCTCCGATAAAGAGTTTAAACTTCCCTTTCCGCTTATAATAATCAAATAATTCCATTTCTGCATCTCTACCCCTTATTTGTATTTCCCAACTATTAATATATCAAAAACAACTTATATCCTCTAGAAAAAAATGGCTTCGTTGCAATACCGAAACCATCTTCTAAATATATAATTTTAAGGCCCTTTCTATAAAACTGCCCCTCGCATTACAATAGTTCATTCATTTTATTCCCGTACCTTCAGTAATATCCGAAAATAAAGCATCGGTAATATTTTCAGGATTGATAATATCCTCACCATCTAAACAACAAGGGATAACTGTTCCGTTTGCTAAAATACCCGCTTGATTTCGAAGGTCATAACAGAAGTCCTTCCCATCATCCTCTTCTTCATGTAACGCAAGCCACTGAAATTCGTAATCTTGATTAATGAAGATGTGGTCCGCAATATCGTTCATCTTCATTTTGAGTGACAAATACACCTAGTGCAAATTATAATGAATTTTTGAAAGCGTATTAATTTACGCGAAAAAGTAAGCTACAATAGAAAAAGAAAATAAACTACTATAAAACGAGAAGAAATAGAATTTATCGTCATGAATTTGAAAAACTATAGGGGTATAAGAAAATGAACAATAAACTTCATGAACTCAATAAACAAAAAAAACCACTATTCGTCATTGTGTATGACCAATTGTATAAATTAATCATGGATGGAACATTTCCTCTAGGCAGCCAACTTCCAACAGAACCCGAATTGGCCAAAATATTTGGTGTGAGCAGAATGACATTAAGACATGCTTTGGCACTTTTACAAGAAGATGGATTGGTTAAAAATATCCATGGAAAAGGAAATTTCATTACAAGATTTCATCATAATGAAAGTAGCGATGGCTTAGAGAAGCTGGGGAATCCCTTATATAAATGCTATACGGAAAAAATAGATGATATCGAACTTAATTTCCGAATTGACCTAGTAACGGACTATGCAATGCAAGTATTAAATCAACAGATGACTGCAGTGGTTGCGTTGGAACGCTGGTATAAAAATCACGATAAGATAGTAGCTTTTGCTTTTACTATGATGCCAATAGAAGCCGTTTCCAAATTGAACCTTGACTTACATAACGAGAAGCAAGTATTGGAAATGTTGGAGGAGAAAGTATATGAACTGGCTAACTCCTCTACCATTGAAATTAAACGTTCTAATTCCGCCAATACTCCGTCATTAAAATACCAAATTTTCCACGGGGAGGAATTTGATTTAATTTTAGAAAGTGTATATATCAGCGACAAATACCCTGTGGTTTATAATAAATACTATATACCAATAGAATTTAGTCAAATTAGGATTAAAGCATCTAAATAATCGAATGAACAATCCATTATCTCTTAGAAATTTCCATTCGTGGAGAGCTATAAGCGATAAAGTTCTATATTTAATTTAGAAGGAGCTGCCTCAAAGGTTCTTTTAAATGACTAAAACCCACGGAGAAAATAAATTTTCTCCGTGGGTTTTGTTGTTTTGGAAGTTTTGCCCTCAAACAAGTGCTTCTTTTAATTTCTCCAAATGCGGTATGAAACAACGTGTATCTGTCGGAATTTGGTGAAGAGAGTATCCTACAATAAACTGATTTTCTGTTCCTACTTGCACATTATATCCAGCTTTCAGTTGACCGTTTTTCATGTGGTCTTCTTTCATTCTCATAAACGTGGCATCTGGATCTGTCTTCGAGAAGCTATTACGATCACCGAAAGTCTCTTGATGTGACTCATATTTTTGTAGTCGTGGTAAATAGTCTTCTTTCAGTTTCTTATGTATTTTTCGTTTCTCTTGATACACTTTCTTTTTCTCTTTTTTTGCTCCCTTATCTTGTTCCTGTTCTACTTCCGTTTTCGCTTGTTCCACCTGTTTTTCTACTTGTTTTACCACTTGTGCTAATTGTTCAAAGGTGACCTTTCGAATAGGTTTTTCTGAACTCACTAGTAATCTATTTTTTGTTTGTGTGGTTACTTACAATTATAATGGGTGGGCGATTTTTTTGTAACAAAAAAGACAAATTCCAAAAGAAAGATGGGTTGTGAGCAAAGGAAAGGTATGATATCCTTTTCATTGTTCAGATGTATACAAGTTTTTAGACAACTATACAATATTGTATATCTCAAAGAGTCATCATGCATCGTCATGAAAGCGTAATCAAAAGGTAAGATGTTTTTGGTGTTCATGAAAATGCTTCCTTGTAAGCATCATAAGAAGGAAAGGCATGATATCCTTTTCAATATTCGGGTGCATACAAGTTTTTAAATAACCAGACAATATTATATAGTTCAAGGAGTTATTATGCATCACCATGAAAGCGTAATCAAAAGGTAAGATGTTTTTGGTTGTTCATGAAAACGGTTCCTTTTTAAACCCCATAAGAAGGAACGAACAAAAATCGGTACAACTGTACACAAGGAAGCCTCGCATATGAAACAAAAGGTGTAGAAATTACTGAAACCATCCTTTACAAAAGGATCAATTGGTAGTTAAAGGCCAGACAATCATGACTCAGGAAGAAAATTCCCTGAATAACAAGAAAAGAGGAATATAGCTATGTCTACAATCAATGAAGGTGTGAGCATGAAGAAAACTCAGGAATATAGTGCTAAGAAAGCAGTACCCGTTACCTTACTGTTATTTCTATTATGTTTGGTAATTGACAATTCGTTTAAGATTATTTCTGTTGACATGGCAAAGGATTTTCACATTTCAGTGACAACAGTTAGCTGGCAAGCAACCCTAGCTGGCCTTGTAATTGGAATTGGGGCAGTGGTTTACGCAGCTTTAGCGGATTCCGTTAGTATCAGAAAACTTTTTAGCATTGGTATTATTTTAATATGTGTCGGTTCAGCCATGGGGTATATTTTTCAACACTCGTTTTTACTAGTTGTTATCTCACGAATTATCCAAACTGCCGGTTTAGCATCAGCTGAAACCTTATATGTGATATTTGTAACAAAACATTTACCTGCAAATGAACAAAAGAAATTTTTAGGATTAAGTACAAGCAGTTTTGCTCTTTCACAGCTTATCGGTGCATTAACTGGAGGTTATGTTTCAACATATTTCCATTGGACAACTCTATTTTTACTTTCTTTAGTAACACTTTTCACTCTTCCTTTTATTTTAAAGTATCTTCCTAAGGAAGAAGCGAAAAACAGTAATGTAGATGTATTAGGATTATTTCTAGTTGGAATCATTTCAGCATCCCTACTACTATATATTTCAGATTTCAATTGGATGTACCTTCTCTTGTTTATTGTTGCAATAGCCTTGTTCCTTACTTATATCAGTAAGAACTCAAAAGCGTTTATCGGAATCTCATTCTTTCAAAATAAACAGTTTATCTCATTGCTTGGCGTTGCTTTTGTAATTTACTCTGTACAGTTAGCATACATTTTCTTATTCCCATTCTTGCTTGAAAAGATTTATGGTTTACAGCTAGATACCATTTCCCTACTATTGATTCCAGGCTATATAGCAGCTACTATAGTCGGAGCTCTTTCTGGAAAAGTTGCAAAAGTTATGGGAAGCAAGCAATGTATTACACTCGCTATGTCTAGCATTATCGTCAGCTTACTATTAGGCGGATTCTTTATAAACACTTCTGTTGTTGTATTCGTAATATCTATGGTTCTATTCTCTAGTTCATTTGCATTCATGTATGCACCATTACTTGATTCTTGCATTTGTACAATTGAGAAAGAAAAAACAGGAACAGCAATCGGATTTTATAATTTAACACTTAATGTCGCGATGTCAATCGGAATTGCCTACACAGCGGCAATGATGGACCATTCCGCAATGCGAAAAAGCTTCATAGGGATTACAAGTAATTTGGATGCTTCCATGTTTAGTAATATCCTATTCATCCTCGTACTCGTTACCCTTTTCAGTTTATCTCTGTACTGGGTATTAGTAGGACGAAAAGCGACAAAATAGCTTTATAAAGGTTCTGTTGCAAAGTTACCCAAAACATAGAGAATCTAGGGTTGCATCGTTAAATGGTTATGCAACAATTCCTGTAATTCGTTATACACCGAAAAGGCGGAGTCTATTTGAAGACTTCGCCTTTGTTTGTATAGGGCATGAATGGTTTCAATGCCTTTTATTGTACGAGAATCATGCCGGAGAGTTTGAAATCCCGATGACCTAGCAAGAGGAAGTTTTGCTATGTTTGAACCCCAAATGAACTAGGAGTACCCGTTATCTGTTGATAATGTTTTTCCTTCTGAATTCATTGTTACTCGCTCCTTCTACCATTTTGCTTTTCCCATTTTTAAACGATTCAAACAAACCACTTTCTCTTACACCTTGTAGAGATAGATTACCGTTTCCTTGTAACATACTAGACATAGGATTATCTTCTGCGGATCCAGATGGTTCGATATACTGGAATCCATCAGCAGTTCCACCAGATGCCAAAAGATAATTATAATTTTTAACATACTTTGATTTGGCTAATTTTTCTGTAAGAGGAGTAAATTCATCCTCTTTTCCACTATTCATTAGGCCCATAAAATCAGGAGATAATTCAACATCAGCCCCTAATTTTTTTCTTGCAGCATCAGTTGCTTTTTGAGATGCATGCTGGATTGTGAATCCTGCCAGCACTAAATTTGTAACAATCAAAAAGATTACCACCAAAATGAATGATGTTTCTTTTCGTTTTTTCATACTGAGAATTGCTCGTTTTATCCCGCATTAACGGGCAGTAAGACCCCCACCTCAAAATTCAGCGAAAGCAAAGAAGTTAGGTGGGGGATCAACTGCCCGTAAAAGCCCGATTCGTTCAACTAATAATCAGTGGGGGATGAAGAAAACCCCCACTGATTAAAGTTTCACTTTATAAAATTCATTTTTTCTAACCTCCTTGATAGCTTTTATTCTATATACGCTATCTGGAGTCTGTATGGAGATATTCAGTAGTTTATCTAGAGGGATACGGAGTTTATATGTAGTTATTCATGTATATATTTCTAACGGGTTCTGTTGGAGAAGAAATTACAAAACGTTTAGTTTGAATGAGACAATATAAAAACAAAAAAGGTACCTGCTGCTTCATGAGGCCACTGAAAAAGTCCACTTCATAAAAAAAAGGAGTCCATCACCTACTATATACAGGTGATGAGCTCCTTTTTTTCAACATATTGATAAAATGCGTGTTATTTTTTCAAAGCAAACACTTTTTCAGTACCTACTGCTTCATAAGGTACCTTTTTTATCGGACTTTTCCTCTTTCTTATTTTCCTTCTATTCACCTACACAATTGAGAGTTTCCAGTATCCAGAAACACCAAACTGCCATTATTTTAGGCTGCGAGAAAGCTCCGTAAATATAATCCCTAATGCAAAGGCACCAGCATCAGGATAACCTAAGCTTCTTTCACCAACCGTACCAGCGCGGCCCATTCGAGCGACGATTTCTTTTGTATATTCTGCTCCCTTAACGGCAGCCTCTGCTCCTTTTTCAAAAGCAGTCTTAAAGTCCACGCCAGCTGCAGCACTTTCTGACCAAGAATTGACACAAGGTACAAGCGCATCTACAAGCGTCTTATCGCCTACTTCTGCTCCTCTTCCGAAAGAGCGCTCACCGATAGACTGTATACCATGAAGTGCAGCTTGCAACATTTCAGCAAACTCTCCAACTGTTAATTCCATTTTCCCTTCCATCGCCTTACCTGCAGCTCGGAAAGCTCCACCCCAAATTGGACCAGAAGCTCCTCCGCAATGTTCCATAATCACCATAGAGCACGAATCAAGGAAAGTCCCTATATTTAAACGTTCTTGATCTAAAATCGAGCTCCATTCACGCTTTAATTGTTTAAATCCTTTCGCAACGCTCATTCCAAAATCACCATCACCTGCATGCGTATCCAATTCGCAGAATGGCACTTCGTTCTTAATAATAACTTCGCTCATTTTATCTATAAGATAAATCATATTATTTAATGTGATTACCTCATTTTTAATGATCGCATGTTCTTCCGCTGTTTCCGTCTCAAAGAAAACAGGCTTCTCTTCTTCGTGCTCCGCAATATCAACGTATTCTACACTCTCAATTGGTCCATCTACTTTAAACGCAGGTGTATTACATTCTTTCGATAGCAATGTCTTCAGCTCATCGTCTAGTTTCATCACTGTTAGAGAAATTCCAGCCATATCGATACTCGTCATATAATTACCGACAAACGTTCTATTGATTCGTATATTTCTTTTACTTAACTCTCTCGTAACTGCATTGTTAAACAGATACAGTTCTTGAAGCGGTGTACCGCCAAATCCATTTACTAGAACAGCAATTTCAGCATCTTCATCTAGTTCTAAATCTTTCACAAGGTCATTTGTCATGCGTAAAGCCAATTCGTCTGCAGTCGCAATTTTTTCACGTTTTCTGCCTGGCTCTCCATGAATGCCAACGCCATATTCCATTTCATCTTCACCTAATTTGAAAGTAGGTGATCCACTCGCCGGAACCGTGCAGGAAGTTAATGCGAGACCAATTGTTCGAACATTTGCCGCTGCTTTTTCCGCTACAGCTTTCACCTGCATCAAATCCATACCTTCTTCCGCTGCTGCACCGGCTATTTTATGTACCAACACAACTCCTGCAACACCGCGGCGCCCTACTGTATAAAGACTATCCTCTACCGCAATATCATCATCTACGCGGACATATTCTACTTGAATGCCATCCTCCGTAGCTAAGTGAGCACCATTTTTAAAGTTCATGATATCTCCACTGTAATTCTTAATAATTAGTAGCGTACCTTTTTTACTAGCTGTTGCCTTAATTGCCTGATATACCTGTATTTGCGTCGGAGAAGCAAATACGTCTCCGCATACCGCAGCATCCAGCATTCCTTTTCCTACTAACCCCGCATGTGCCGGTTCATGTCCACTACCGCCACCGCTGATTAAAGTTACCTTATTTTCGTTCATTTCTTTTTTCTTAATGACCTTATACTTTTTTAATAACTCGAGTTCCGGATGAGCCATAACCATCCCATTGCACATCTCCATAACGAGAGTTTCAGGTTTATTTACAATTTTTTTCATTTGTTATTCCTCCTCTATAAGTTTTGTTACATGCTTCGCAAACCAATTCGTATCCACACTTCCATAATTTTATTAATTCATAGGAAATTCCTGCCACGGTACATTCTCTTCTGAATTATGATATATTCGAAAGCGCATTCTTATTAACTATAGTAAAATGAAAGCGTTTTATGGTAAACGGACAAAATGAACGATTTGTCTAAAGACACCCACTTCATTTATAGGTAGGATGTTAATTATTAAAAACGAATAAAGCTGTAGGGATGATTATAATGACCTCTTCTATCATTTCAAAAAAAATCATAGCCAACTCATTAAAAAAATTAATGGAAACTGAACCTTTCCATAAAATATCCGTGAGTGACATTATGTTAAATTGTCAGATGCGCAGGCAAACTTTTTATTATCACTTTAAAGATAAATTTGAATTGTTAAGTTGGATTTATAAAGAAGAAACAAAAGAGAATATTATAGACTTTCTTGATTATGAAAAATGGGAAAATATTTTCGACCTATTATTTGATTACTTTTACCAAAACCAATGCTTCTACCGAAATGCATTTAAAGTAATCGAGCAAAATTCATTTAATTATTATCTCTTTGAACATACGAAAAACTTATATCTCAAAATCATCGATGAACTATTAATTGGCTGTAAATTAGCAATTTCTGCGGTGAAAAAAGATACACTGGCCTCTTTTTATAGTCACGGATTTGTTGGGACAATAAAAGATTGGATTGAGAATCATTGCGCTATTGATCCGTCTATCATGTCTTCGATGATGAAAAATATGATAAACAACCAATTAGTCCTTTTACTAAAGCAATCAGCAGACAAATCATAAGGTGGAAAAACAATGAAAAAAATTATGAATGATGTTCAAAATATTGTTCAAGATATGTTGCATGGTTTTTATTTTGAACATAACGATAGAATATCTTATAACCGAGAACACAACATCATTTATCAGAAAGACCTTGCCGAAATTGGGCAAGATGTTTCCATTATAAGTGGCGGCGGTAGCGGGCATGAACCAGCTGATGTTGGTTATGTCGGAAAAGGCATGCTTTCAGCGGCAGTCAATGGAGAAATTTTCACCCCTCCTACACCAGAACAATTATTAGCGGCTATTCGCTTAGTACCCAAAGACAAGGGCGTCCTATTAATCATTAAAAACTTTCAAGCTGACGTGGAAAGCTTTTTAACTGCTGAATCTTTAGCAAAAGAAGAAGGAAGACTTGTTGATCATGTAATTGTGAATGACGATGTTTCCATTGAAGATGATGCTTCCTTTAATAAAAGAAGACGAGGAGTAGCTGGTACGGTTTTCGTTCATAAAATACTCGGAGCAGCAGCTCTTGAAGGCTATTCATTACAACAATTAACAGGCATCGGCCATTCTGTTATTCGGAATCTGCATACATTAGGAGTTGCGCTCTCTCCAGCAACCGACCCTATCCAAGGAAAGGCTTCTTTTACCTTACAAGACAATGAAGTCTTTTACGGAGTCGGCATCCATGGAGAGAAAGGATACCGAAAAGAAGTATTATCTTCTTCTGAAAAATTGGCAATCGAGCTTATGAATAAGCTCAAAAGTATTTACCGCTGGAAAAAAGGTGATAAGTTTGCCATCTTGATTAATGGATTAGGTGCTACTCCATTAATGGAACAGTATATCTTCGCAAATGATATTCGCCGTTTGTGTGAGCTTGAAGGATTAGATATTCGATTTGTCAAAGTCGGAACCCATCTAACCTCCTTAGACATGCAAGGCACTTCATTAAGCTTACTTAAAATAGAAGATCCACTTTGGGAAAAATGGTTAAAAGCGGATGTTGAGGTGGCTAGCTGGTAGTTTCAATTAGCTTGAAAAGGTGTTTTCCATATGTGAAAACACCTTTATATTGTTTAGAATCCTTTGTTCTTCTTTAAATTGTAGTGCCCATTCTGGTGTATGCTCCTCAATAACAACTTGCTTATCCATAGTTCTGTCTCCCTACTCGTTTTTTGCTTGAATATAACACCAACTTAAGATACATAAAACTATTAGATCCCGTATATACATGAAGCCTACATAACATTTCATTATCAAAATTTCAAATTAACTTTCTGGTCTAAAACTTTATTTTAATAAAAATTCTTTTTCCTAAATAAACACTAATTTTGCCCATAGAAAAATCCCCTCCATAGTAAACAGATTAATGTGCTTTCTTTTTACTGTCTACAATAAGGGGATCATATCATCGTACCACCTTCTTTTTTATATCACTCTTTAATCCCCGCTATTCGTGGGCAGTAAGTCCCCCACTGACGGACTCTTTCTTTCGTTTAATAATATTTCAGTTCACTCTCCGGTGTTTGTACAATCACAGGACTTTTAGCAGGATTTAACCATCTTAAAACAGAAAGAACATTTTCCCGAGATATTGCTGTGCAACCGTATGTATACATATCTGAAATATGGAAGAAAATCGCCGAGCCAGCTCCAGCTATTCGTTCTGTATTATAGTTAATCACAAACCCATAATCATATTGAGGAATATTCATATTTTCGGCACTGCTCCAACGGCCATTTGCTGGTTTTTGCTGCCACGTGTTATATAAAGATGAATTAGAATCATCCACCCAAACATCATTTGATGTAATTTGTCGATATGGTAGTTTTGTTCCTGGATTACCGTAGCGACCAAAAGCTGTTCCAATTGTATATTTACCGCGCGGAGAACTTTTTCCTCCTTCTGCCATTGTATAAGCAAATCCATTACGTCCAATATATCCTTGCATAGCAGCATACACTGGATACCATTTATTATTTCGCTTCTCGAATGTTTGAATTTCTGCCTTACTAGTTCCATAATCATTTGCCGTCACAAGAATAAGCTGTTGATTTTCTCCTATTGTATATAAATAGTCAGCATCATTGCTTGCAACCCATACACCGCTATTCTCAAAGTAATACAATGCCCCGCCTATTTTATTCCAACCAATCTCCATTCCACCATTGCTATTCATATAAAACCAATTCATTCCGTCAAAATACCAATCTGTTTTCATTACGCCATTACTCTCAAAGTAATACCATGTTCCCTGAACCTTTTTCCATCCTGTCTCCATTCCACCATTGCTATTCATATAAAACCAATTCGTTCCATCAAAATACCAATCTGTTTTCATTACGCCATTACTCTCAAAGTAATACCACGTTCCTTGAATCTTTTTCCATCCGCTTGCCGGCACATTATTCACATAGTAATACCAATTGTTTTGTTCAAACACCCAGCCATCTTTTACGATAATTTGCTGATTTCCACCTGTATTTACTCCTGCAAAACTTTGTATAGGTGCTATTAATAAGCTTCCTGCTACACATATTGATGCAATCATTCGCTTCATTACATTTCTCCTCTTTTTCTTTACAGAATATACACTTACATTTTTAAAATATCTAACAAAAAAATTTTCTAGCATCCTATGAAAAATGCTAGAGAATCAAAACCACATTGCTAATTTTTACGAATTTCTTCCTTCTATAATAGAATGGAAAAGAAACAGCTAGCAAGAAGGATTTTAAAACTCCTTTGCATACTAATGATAATAGTGATTTTATTCCTTATTAACAGATAATAAGGAATAAGACCCTTACAGAAAGAAATGATTCTGATACTTTCGTAACATCTTTGTAACACATTCGTAATAAAAGTATTGAATTTGTTTTATTATTCAGATATATTAGTAGTAGAGAAAGGCATTTTTCTAAAAAAGGAGCAGATTATTATGAAAAAACAAATCGTTAGTATGTTATTTGTTGCAGGTATATTGTTTAGCGGAATACAACCTCATGTTTATGCAGAAACAAATAAACAGTCTACTCCAATAACGGGTTGGGTACAAAAACAACATGCATGGTATTACTACATAAATGGAAAAATGGAAACAGGATGGGTAAACACAAATAACAATTGGTATTTCCTTGAAAAAAATGGTGTCATGAAAACTGGATGGTATCAAGAAGGACCACATTGGTATTTTTTAAATAAAGATGGCGCTATGCACACTGGATGGCTAAACCAAGATGAAAAGTGGTACTTCTTCAATAAAAACGGTGCTATGCAGTATGGATGGGTTTCCGACAGTGGGAAATCGTATTTTCTTGGAAAAAATGGTGTCATGAAAACTGGATGGCATCAAAGCTCACCATATGAATGGTACTACTTAAATAAAGATGGCGCTATGCACACTGGATGGGTTCTTGATCAAAACAAATGGTACTTTTTAAATGCAAAGGGTATTATGCAAACGGGTTGGGTACTCGACCAAAACAAATGGTACTTCCTTGATAAAAGCGGTGCAATGAAAACTGGATGGTTTGTCGACGATCGATTACAATGGTACTATCTCGATAAAGACGGTGCATGGAATCCTGATGCAAAACCAACTTCTATTCTATACAACGTTCAAGGAACATGGTCAGAACAAGAACTACCGACGAAACCACCGTATATCGGCCCAGCTTTCACAATGATGAAGATTAGTCCTATTTCTGAAAACGAAGCAGTTGTCGGTGTATCTTCTTATTCCGATAACGCTGAAGATATAGCATATATAGACGGTACTGTAACATTCAAAAATAATAAAGCAACTTTAATTTTTGATCAATTTGGTAAAAAAGGGCAAATTGATATTGAAATCTTAGATGACAAAGCATTGTTAAATATTAAACTTCTAAGAAGTTCGGATGAGTGGAACTTAATTCAAGGGAAACATACATTGCCTATTTATAGAAGATAAGATTTCATAAAAAAGAGGAGAACCAATATATGAACTGTACCCTATAAAATGGACAGTTTAATAAAAAGACCTTTAAAAATTAAGCACTTAAAAGATGGTTCCGGTATTGTACCGGAACCATCTTTTTGAGAGTCCATTGATAACGATCATAATTATAATCTTGTATATAATTCTCGATTACTAGTTGAAGAGATTGAAACGTTTGACAACACTTATAGTCTAATTCATCTTTCATATGACCAAAAAAGGATTTCATTGAGGCATTATCTAGACAGTTTCCTCGGTTTTCTTTCACAGCTTTTATTTTAAAATCAGAACCATAGGTAATAGAACGTTCCTATACCTTCACGACATTTTCATTCTTCTCTAGTTGTTCATTTGTATTTCATTAAAAATAATTTTACTCATTTCCCGTACCTCACTTTTATCCCGCATTAACGGGCAGTAAGACCCCCACTGATTAAAGTTTCACTTTATCATTGTTTCCATTATAACTATTAAAGTATTATATTATGATGACATTTTCTTCAATATTTCTTTAGACTGAATATCTTTTTTAATAAACAATCCAGTGTATAAGAGGAATGTGCCAATTATCACAATGATTCCAATGTAAACGGACATTATCGTAGGAATCAAGAAAGCACCAACGATAATGGTAATTCTTGCAATCAGGTCAGCACCAATATCTGATAGACCTGCAAAAGCTGAATAAGATCCTCTTTTATCAGCCGGGATCATATTAGCTTGTTCTGCATTTCTGACAGGCGAGTAGACAAGTTCACCAACAGTAGCAATAAAATTAAAAATAATAAGTACGTACCAAGTGTTTGCAGATGTTACTGTTACATATCCTACACCATAGAGAACCAGACCTAAGAGTAACGCCTTCTTTCCACTTAAACGATCTGTAAATTTATTCACAATAAACGTCAAACATACCACTAAAAGCATATTTTGTATGTTAAGAATACTCAGCATCCTTACTCCTACTATTTCAAAGTTCCCAACGTTTATTGTATTAAATGTTTCTGAAAGTCGTATACCTATATAGCTATTTAAAGAGAACTCTGCCGCAAATATGCATGTAGATCCTATTACAACTTTTAAAAATGCTACATCTTGAATAGCAATTTTATAGTTTTGGATTAGATCCAATACTATACTTTCATGTTTTTGTTCTAAGAAATTATTAAATTCAGCAACTAACCACAATTTATAGGTAATTGGTAGTGTAGCAGAAACCAAGGTTAGTAATATAAATAACTCTTTTTGGTGATTCATGTATAAAAAACCACCTAATGCAGCACCAATTGCCATCGAAAGATTCATAAGCCAATAGTCAATTGTATAAACAGCCTTTCGATTTTCTGGTGTAGTTGAATCTATTATTATAGCGTGCATGGATGGACGACCAAGACTACTAGATATTACAAAACCTACATAAGCAATTGCAAATAACCAAATCAACTTATCTGTAGGATATAAACTTAAGGTCATTAATAAAAACATTACAGCACTAGAAGAAGAAGTTAACAATAAAACTTTCTTCCGTTGAAAACGATCTGAAATGTAACCTCCAATTAAACTTGAAAAAAAACTTAAAATAACAGTCGAGATTAAAAATAACCCGGCCCATACTTTATTTATTTCTTGAGCAAAAAACAATGCCATGAAAGGCATTACTGCTGATGTAACAGCACGATTAAAAAATGATGTAATTAAGCGTACTTTTATATTTTGCTCAAAGTCTTTCCAATTCATAGTATCTCCTCCTTTTATCTAATGTTATATTAAACTAGACTTATTAAACTGAAAATGGACATATCTAGAAAAATATGTCTACTTATAGAAGGAGATAGGAAAATGGATAAAAATTTATTGGATCTATGGCAATCATTTTCTTCAGGACACATAAAAATAAAAGACCTAGCAGACTTTTTAAGTTTAAGTACAAAGCAAACAGTACGTTACTTACATAAATGGATGGATGAAGGTTGGCTAATTTTCAATTCTGGAAAAGGAAGAGGACACACTTCCTCTCTTCAATGGCTTAAAAATATAGAACAAATCTATGAGTCACAAGTGATGGAGATTATGGATCAACAACCTGTTGAAAAAAGCAGTAAATATTTACTATATAATTGGTCTCCAAACGGTAAACTACGTTTGATGACTAAGTTTCACTCAAAATTTGGCTATATACATAATTCGGATGATAAATTAATTATTCCTAGAAGAAAGCCCTTTTTAACAACACATCCACTAGAGGCTGCCGATGTACATAGTGCACACATTGTCGCAAACGTGTTCAATCGACTTGTTTATATGGATGAAAAGGGGAACATATTTCCTGAAATAGCTCATAGTTGGGATTTAACTCAATCTAAGCTTAGACTATACTTAAAAAAGTCCATAAAATTTCATGATGGATCCATCTTAACAGCGACTGACGTGAAACTATGTCTCTCAAAACTACGGAGTCATAAATACTATAAAGACTTATGGGCACCAATAGAGAAAATAGATATTGTATCACCATTAATTATTGACATACATTATCCGGATGGTTGTAGCTATTGTTTACAAATGTTATGTATGATAAATACAAGCATTTATAAAGAAAATAACGGTCTAATTGTAGGAACTGGTGGTTTTTATATAGGAGAGAATAACCAGGAAAAGACATCCTTGATAGCATTTAATGATTATTTTCAGGAAAGGCCATTGCTAGATACAGTAGAATTCATTCAGGTTCCTCTAGAATTTGATACTATTTATCAATCTTCCAAGCGCAACGAGAACACTTCCACCTTTCAAGTAGAAAGAAATTCTGGCTTTGGCGTTATAATTATGAATGCCTGGCGTAATTCATCTATTCAACGAATCGATGTTCGTAACTACTTACATTATATTATTACTAAGAATATCAATCATATCCATGAATATGACTTTAATAAGATCCCCAACCCTACGAGTTGCTTGAAGGAAATAGATCATCAAATCGATATGCGACAAAAATCACGCCCCACATTTAAAGAACCACTTATTATAAAAGCTACTCAGTATACAGAAAAACTGACAAAGTGGTTAATGAATGTCTTAGAAAAAGAAAATATACCTTTTCTAGTCAAATGGGTTCCTTTTGAAAGCTATCTGAGAGATGAAAAACTTAATGAGCAAGTTGATCTCTTTATTCATGGTGAGGTATTCGAGATGAATCAAGAGATATCATTTTATTATTTTCTAACAGCTAGATATTCACCGTTGGCTAAGATTGTAAAAACAAATGAAACAATAAAAAAACACCTTGATAGATACAAACGTACACATTTTGAAAAGTGGCCCTCATTAAATAAAAACCTTGAAAAAGAACTGATAGAATCCTCTATTATGATTCCCCTATATTATGATAAATGTCAGATTCCTTTTTCATCAGATCTAACGAATATTAGGATGAAATATTTTGGATATGTGGATTTTTCTCAACTTTGGGTAAGGCCTTTAGTTTAAAAGCTACAAGAAATCTGATACACCTGTAATAATTATCACCCAATTTTGGGTACGGAAACATCGCCATCAAGTTAATAAAAATCCTCCAGATGCTGAAAGCATCTGGAGGCTGTGGGGATCTCATTTAGCGAGTCATATTTATAAAAAATAGATTTTTTTTGATGATTAATAACCTTTGTGGCCATGACTGTCAAATGTATAGGTTTTTCCGTTAATTTCAATCTTCGTATCTGTATAAATTGAACCATCCTGTTTAGCATAATACGTAAAGTATCCGTAATAAGGGAAATGATACCCACCACCAACTGAGAACCATCCTATCTTAGCTGCTCCAGATTCATCGAAGTAATACCATTTACCATCGATTTCTTGCCAGCCCGTTTGCATTACGCCTTTATCGTCATAATGGTATATCTTACCATCAACTTTATCAAATCCTGTTAGCTTAGCTTCTCCGTCATGATTAAAATAATATCTTTTTCCATCAATGGTTTCATGTCCATCAAAAGTATAGTGTGCGCCATCTTTGAAATGATATTTCTTTCCATCAATCGTTTTCCAACCAGAATAAGTAGCTCCTTCTTCTAAGCTATAATAGTGGATTGCATCCTTCTCGCTTCCATCCGGTTGAGGGAAAGCTCTCTTTTCAGTCACTCCTAATTTTCTAATAGCACCGTTTTTCTCAAAGGCTAGTTGTTTCTCGTTCAAAATAACAGTTGTAGGAGTAGTTAGTGCGTTTCCATTCAGATCAGAAGCTCTCTCAAGCATGCCTTTATCGGAAAAGTGAAGAATGACACTTTGATCTTCTAGACGCAGTTTATTTTTAGTAGGTTGGTAATTTTGGAAATCGTAAATTTTACCATCGATTTCCCGCAAACCTTCTTTAACCAACGCTCCAGAAGCATCAGAATAGTAATTATCTCTCCATGCTGATCGTTGCAAAGCACCAGAATCATTAAAGTGATAGTACTTACCCTCAATTTGTGAATTTATTCCTGAAGCCATCATGTTAGACTCCGGATTAAAATAATACGTATTCCCCTCAATTTTCTGCCAACCCTTCAAGAGAACTCCTGAAGCATCTGCATAATACCAACCAGGATTTTGCGTACCTTGGTTTACCCAACTATTTTTAATCAATTTTCCAGTAGAATCATATGCAGTCCATATAGAGCTATCACCTTTATCATTACTTCTGAACTCTATTCCGTCATAATTCTGTTTCTCATTTTCTTTCCCAGGGTACCATTCCCTTAACCAGTTATGAATTTCATTGTTAGTTTTTGCAGTGAAACGAATTTCGGATTTGAAACTCCAATCAGTACCAAATTGTTGAACATAAGAATTACCAGCCAAACTTACTCCATTCTTGTTTTTTAAATAGAATTGGAATTTATTATCATGAGAATTACCGGTCTGAACAAGTTCAAACACTTCATCATCACCAATCGAATCAGAATATTGAAGTGCATTTCCTTCTTTCCCTGAAAGATATTTTGAACCTGTTTTTACCAATACTTTATTCGTCCCTTTTTTATAGGGGATAATTTGATAAGGTTTACCGTCATTTAGTATACTAAATGGTAGTGTAATAGGTGTCTCTAGGATTTTTGTAGATTCCGCCAATATATTAGTTGACCGGTTATTAAAATCCGCACGAGCTTCAGGGTTATTCGTAACATAATTAGAAAGAACTTCTCTGCCTACTGGATGTGAAGTCAATGTTGCTATCTTCTTTTCTTCTTCTGTTAAATAAGAGAATAGGTCAGTAAATAAACCTTTAAATCCGTCAAGAGAACGTTCTCCAAATTTTTTCTTATAAAATTCGTCACGAAGAATTACATTTTGACCAGATGTTTTTTCTACATATATAGTATTAACTTGGTTAAGCGCAACTCCCGTTTTTCCTTCATTTAATTGCGCTTGTGTAATATAAAGAAGATTGTGTTCTGAAACAGATTCTGCATCAGGATTTAGATCTACAATGGTACCCGCTTCTGTAAGCTTAAGCTGCTGTCCTGATTTTAATTTATGAATTTCACTTTTTCCATCTGGATAAAGTACTTTAATCTGCTTAGTAAAATTCGAATCATTTTTCGTATGATGCATAGAGATATTGAATTCCCCAGATTTAAAATTAGGAGCTCTGTAAGATACATTCTCTGCATAGGGACCAGTGTAATCAGTTAAGTCGGGATCCCCTGTAGATATTCCAAGTCCTTCATAAATGTCTTTCACTATACCTAATGAAGTAATCGTCACATCGAGTACGGTACCTATCCCTGCGCTAGCCTTGTTTTCTGCAATAGGAGCTACTGAAAAAAGAATACCTAATGCCGCTGCGGTAGGAATGACTTTCTTTCCAATTCCAATTGTATTAAATTTTTTCTTCATTTTTATTGTCCTCTCTTAGTAAGATTTAGCCTAGATTGCTTACATGTAACACTGTGAAAAATAAATATATAAAGACTGTCGTATGTTGATTTAAAAATATAAAATCAATATTTATAAGTTCATCTTAGTTTAAATACCTTTCATTTTTCTTGCGGAAGTGTTACAAAACTCTTTCGTTAGTATCTTATAAAATTCCGAATTTTATAAGATATTCTGTATTTTTCAGCTTGGCCGCTATACAGAAAAACACCCAAGAAATAACAAAGATTCTAATCCCCCTATTCCACCTAGTACAGAAAAATGGTCGGAAATCTCATCGATATGAGAAGAAAACAGTCTTTGATATTATGGGTGTTGTCTATGCGTATGATGGATTGAGAAGACAAAAGAAAGCTGCATCATTTTTAAGGACAAAAAGTATCTTAAGAGTTTTTTAGTTCATTTGAACGAAAATTTATTTTGTTTTCGTTCTTAAGTTAATGGGCATGGGGCATGTACA